>JAQTVX010000188.1 GCA_028706585.1 Candidatus Krumholzibacteriia bacterium
CCTGCAGAATCTCGTTTACATCAATCTCGTGGTTCTCATTTTCAACATGGTGCCGGGTTTTCCCCTCGACGGCGGGAGGATCCTTCGCGCGATCATCTGGAGAAAGACCGGCAACGTGCAGAAAGCGACGCGCATCGCGAGCCGCGTCGGCACCATATTCGCGATCATTCTGATGATCTACGGCTTCTTCAATCTGTTCGTCGGGCAATTCATCGGCGGGCTGTGGCTCGTATTTATCGGATATTTTCTCCGGCAGGCGGCTCAATCCGGCTACGTCCTGGTGACGCTGAGAAAGACGCTCGGGCACATGCGGGTTTCAGACGTGATGCGCGCTCCGGTCATTACGGTCGACTCCTCGCTGAACCTCCGGAGCCTCGTCGACGACTACTTCCTCAAGTACCATTACAGCTCGTTTCCCGTGCTAGATAACGGAGTGCTCGTCGGCATGGTGTCGCTCAAGGACGTGAAACAGGTCGAGATAGAGAATTGGCAGCGTTCGACGGTCTCGGACATCGCGGACCGGGAGGTCGCGCGGCACGCCCTTCGGCCCGAATATCCGGCGGAGACGCTTCTCCACCTGATCATGAAGAAAGGCTACGGCCGCTTGCCGGTCATCGACGCCGACGGCAGGGTGATCGGAATCGTCTCGCGGCGCGACCTGATGGAAACGATTAAAATGATGGCCTATTTGGAGGAGTGATCTAAGCCTCCGGTCCCTCTGCGAACTCCTCTAGCTCTTCCTCCTCGAGAATGATATTGATGGCCCCGTATTTCTTGGTCTTCTTGTCCAGCATGTCCCTCTGCTTGTTCTTGGAATCCGGCTCCAGCCGGCTGCTTTTCTTTTTCTTGGGAACGGGCCTGCGCTTCAATTTGCAACCTCTCCTTTCTCATGAAATCCTTTCGTTCTCGTATCGAAAGGCGACCGGTTAATGGAATTATAACAAAAACGCTTCACTTTTTCACTAGTCTGCAAAAAATATGACAATTTCGCGGTGGGCGCCGCGCCGGGCGACCGGGGAGCAAAAAAAGGCCGCCGGGATGCGGCGGCCATGTCGTGTGCTATCGTTTTTCGGCCCCGCCGGATCACTGCGCCGGCGGCCTGTATTCCTCGAAGATTGCATCATCCAGCTTCTCGTCGAACTTGACGGTCTGCCACAGGAACTCGTTGGTCTTCTTCCCGGCGTCGTATACCGTGACGTGAAACGGCACGCGGCGTCCCTGCGTTTTCCGGTAGTCCTCGAGAATGTATGTGCGCGCGCCATTGCTCTCGATGCGCCGCCTCAGCAGGTGCGTCTTTGCGTCGATGTCGAAGAGCGTCGTGTCGCCTTTGATCACGCAGCCGGCCCGGCGAAGCCCCTCGCCGGACAAAAGCGAGTCAGCGCCGATCCGCGGCACGGCGAAAAACGTGTCGGACGCGGCGAGATAGGAAGCGATGCCGTCGGCGCGGTCCAGCAGCGATTTCAGGCTGGCGGCCACCTGCGGGCTGCGCCCCTGGTTGAGGTTCACCATGTACCAGGCGTCGCCGCCGTTGCAGTAGTAGGCTCTGAAGAATGGGTGATCGTAGGCGCTGTTGTCCTGGTCGATCTTTAGCTTGTCAGGTTTCTTGACGGATCGGGTGTAATCGGCCTTGAGGGTGCCCCAGCCTTCGGTATCCCAGGCGATTTGGAGGCCCTTCTCGACGCGCGTTGTCCAGGGCTTGTATTCGCCGAGCTTTTTCGATGCCTCCTCGAGCATCACTCTTGCGGGGTTCTTCGCTTCCTTGACCGGTCCCGAGCCCCACGCGGCCGCATGCGTCAGCGCGATGCAGACGGAGGCGGCGAGCGCCGCGGACAGACGGAGCGTCGCTTCGGATGGTGCTTTCATCTATTCCTCCTCGTGTCAGACCGTGAGCTCGCCGTGTGCCTCGATAAGCTTCGAGCGGATCGCGAGCCCGTGCGGGCAGAATCCCTCGCACGGCGCCGCGCATGAGGCGCACGCTTCAGCGTTCGTGGCCCGCGGAAGCTTGCGGTAGAGCGACATGGCGTGCTTCTCCTCGCCGTAGCTCGCGAAGTAGAGCCGGTAGCGGAGAATGTCCGCGATCGGCACGTTGTGAGGGCACGCCGCGAGGCATCCGCTGCATCCCGGTCTGCAGTAGTCCTTGTCGAGGAGCATTCCGTAGCCCTTGAGCGCTTTCTTCTCGTCGGGGCTGAGGGCGGGTTTGCCGGAGGCCGCGACGAACTCGTCTATCATCTCGGCGCTGCGCATCGTGATCGCCACGCAGTCGATGTCGGGCTGCGCCAGCGTCCACTTGATGACCGCCTGTCGCACCGTTTGCCCCTCCGTGAGAAACGGCTTGTAGTCGATCTTGCGCGCCGCGGCGAGGCTCTTCATCGCAACGACGGCCACGCCCTTCCGCCTCGCCTTCGCGAGAACGGGCTCGAGTCCCTTCGTCATGAAGTTCATTCCGGGCTGGATCAGGTCGATGGAGGTGTTGTCGAGCAGCCAGTCGAAGTCCTCGACCATGCGCGGGCCGTGCGAGCTCGCCCCCCAGAACCTGATCTTGCCGTCCTTCTTGGCTTTCTCGAACGCCGTGACGACGTTCGGATTCTTGATCTTCTCGGCATCGCTCAGCTTCGGATCCTCTCCGACCGAATGAACCTGAACGCAATCGATGTAGTTCGTGTTGAGGCGCTGCATGCTCTCGTCGATCGCGGCGGTTATCTCCTCCGCTGTCGTTTTCCCCGTGAAGAGCTCGGGCAAGAGCTTGGTCGTGATGAAGAGCTTGTCGCGCTTCGCGGGGAAGAGCTTCCCGATCACGATCTCCATGTCGTAGTACTGCCGCGCGGTATCGACGTAGTTGATACCGCGCTCCATTGCGTACTCGAGCAGCGCCGTGTCCTGTATCATCGCGTTGCCGAATCCGAGGTCCGAGACCTTCCATCCCGTGCGGCCGAGATCGCGGTAGTCCATGATGGCCGGTTTCCCCGCGTGTGGAGCGGTGCTCTGCTGCTCCTCCGCCAGGCCGGCCGCGGCCTTGAGATCTTTCGCGGCGGAGAGCCCGAGCCCAACGCCGACGATAGAGGCGATTCCCTTCCCGATAAAAGATCGGCGGGAAAGGCCCTTTTCGCGTTCGGTCATGCGATCTGCCTCCTTTGCGCGGTTACTTGGCTTGCCGTTCCGTCTCCAATTCCAATCCGTACCGGTCGCTGATGTCGAGCGGCGGCATCGGGCCGTTCAGCGGTTTCGCGTCCTTCACGTACCAGTCGTACCAATCGAGCTGGCGATAGAGGACGTCGATGCGTCCCGGCTGCCTCGCGTTGCCGTGCCCCTCGCCCGGGTACTGCACGAGACGGACCGCCGGATGATCGTGCATCTTGAGCAGCCGATAGAACTCGATGCTCTGCGACGGGTGCACGCGCGTGTCCGCCGCGCCGCCGAGTATGAGCACAGCGGTCTTGCTCTGATGGGCCCAGAAGATGGGGCTTCGCTCGAGGCTCAACTGCCACATCTCCTCGACTGCCTTTCCGGAATGCACGAAGAGCTCCTCGTAGGGAATGTCCGTGGTGAGGCGCTTGCTCGTCACATCGCTGATTCCGACGAACATGCAAACCGCCTTCGCCTTCGCCGTGTAGTATGAGGCGAACCAAGCCGCCGCGTAACCGCCGTATGAACCGCCGCCGAGACCCACGCGGTCCTGGTCCGCGATGCCGGCCGATACGAGGTAATCGATCCCGTCGGCTATGTCGTCGAATTCCTTGCCGGCCGGATCGTTGTACCCCTCCAGGGCGAATTCGAGCCCGTAGCCACTGCTCGCGCGGTAGTTCGGGAGCAATACCGCGTATCCCTTGCCGGCGAGCGCCTGGGCCGGTTCGGAGTACCTGGTCACCCAGCCGTTCGAGTAGTTCGATTCCGGCCCGCCGTGCACGATCACGACGAGCGGATATCTCCGGCCAGGCTCGTATCCGACGGGGTACACGAGGACGCCCTCGATCTCGAGCCCGTCGCGGGCCGGGTAGCGGACGATCCCCTGCTTGCCGAGCGTTCGCTCGGCGATCCACGGGTTCAGAGTGGTGATCCGCTTGAGGCTCTTGGCGCCGCTCCGCCAGAGATAGACGTCACCGGGAACGTCGGGGGCGTTCGCTATAAATACGAGACTCTTGAAGTCCTTGGTGTATCGAGGGGCGCCGAAAACGGCCCCGCCCGATCGCGCATCGACGATGACGGTGCGCTTGCCGCCCGCCGCCGG
Organism: Candidatus Krumholzibacteriia bacterium; assembly: GCA_028706585.1. Lineage (GTDB taxonomy): Bacteria > Krumholzibacteriota > Krumholzibacteriia > Krumholzibacteriales > Krumholzibacteriaceae > SSS58A. Next base: position 4,226 of record JAQTVX010000188.1, read on the forward strand.
GATCGTGCTCAACGTCGGGTACATCCCTTCGCTCGCGCGATAGACTATTGTATTCTTGTCCTTCCAGCCGACCCATGTGACGGTGCCGCGGAAGGAGGGCTCGGTGAGGTTCTTCGCCTCGCCGCCGCTCGCGGAGACGACGAAGACCTGGCTGGCGGAATGATCCTTGAGCTCCTTTGCCCCGTTGAATGCGATTCGCGCACCGTCGGGGCTCCATGCAAAGTTGCCCAGCTTGCCGGGGGTATCGGCTATCTGAGTGCGCCTCCCCGTGGCGATGTCGATGAGGTGCATCTTCTGAAACATGTACTCTTGGTCGACGAGGATCTTGGGAGAGATGCCCGCCGCGATCGTTCTCCCGTCGGGGCTGAACTCGAAGTCCCAGACGGAGCAGCCTTCGGTAATCCGCCGCGCCTCGCCAACGCCTCCGTCCTTGCCGATCTTGAGCATGTAGAGGTTTCTATCCTTGAGATTCTCTTCATAAAACGTGAAGCCATAACCCTTCTTGTCGAGATCCTTCTCGAGTTTGGACCGGGGTGTAGTCGCGACGTACGCGATTCTGTCGCCCGCCGGGTGCCAGCGGAACGTCGAAACGTCCGTTTCGCTGCTCGTGACT
>JAQTVX010000189.1 GCA_028706585.1 Candidatus Krumholzibacteriia bacterium
GCTCTTCCGATCTATCCCCTTGGAGGGAAGAGGGATCTCGAGAAACGGCTTCTAAGGGTCAATCGGATTGATTCTTTTCTCGAGGATCCGCTCAGAATCATGCGGGGCGTACAGTTCCTGGCTCGCTTCCGTTTCGCGGTCGACGATGAGACGCGCGGCCTCATGCGGCGCGATGGCCCGCTTCTCGAGACGGTTTCACCGGAGCGGGTTCGCGACGAGCTGAACAAAATGCTCCTTCTCGCCGCCGAGCCGTCCGGGGGTTTCATATTCATGCACGACTCCGGGATTCTCGGGCTGATCCTCCCCGAGCTCGAATGCACGTACGGCGAGGAGCAGAATGAATTCCATCCGGATGATCTTTTCATGCACAGCCTGAGGAGCTGCGATCTGGCGCGGGCGGATTTGCACCTGAAGTGGAGCGCGCTGCTCCATGATCTCGGCAAGAAGGAGACGAAACGAATCGTCGACGGACGCGCGGTTTTCTATCGGCACGAGGAGAGGAGCGCGCTGATCGCGGATGCCATACTCGAGCGTCTCAGGTTCGCGAACGCTTTTCGGAAGAGGGTTGTATCCCTGATCGAGCATCACATGTTCAACATGACGGATGCTTGGTCTGATGCCGCCGTGAGGAGGTTCATCGCGCGCGTGGGGGAGGACAATATCGATGATCTTCTCGCTCTGCGCGAGGCCGACGGGCTTTCCCGGAAGGACGAAGAAATCCTCGACCAGAACCGAGCGATCAAGGCACGCATCGAACGCATTATAGCGTCGGATGCGGCCTTCAAGATCGGGGATCTCGCCGTAACGGGCACCGATGTGATGAAATTGCTCGGGATAGGAGAGGGACCAAAGGTCGGCGCTATTCTGAGAGAGCTTCTCGACAACGTGCTCGAGAATCCGGAATACAATACTCGGGAGAAGCTTATCGATCTCGTGAAACAGAAGGGGCAAGAAAAATGAGAGTCTCTGCAATCGGTGTCAGAGATGCATGCGGGAGTGGGTTCGAGAGAGGTGATCCTCGATTTCCAGCATGCCGAGTAACATGAAACTGGGCAAAGAGCTGATTGCAGAGGCTCTCGGGAAAAGTATAGGTATTACCACCTATGCGTGTCAATGAGAAAATACTACAAATGAGAAATGGTTCTTCGGCGCAATGTGATATTCGAAGACTTCGCTCTTACGGATCATCGCTGCGGCCGGAGGAGGTGCGCAGACCCGAATGAACAGGATCGAAAAGCTAATTCTCGAGATAAGGCAGCAGCTTTTCCCTTACCGGCATGAGCATGACGTTGAGCGAAACTGCGAGCGATGGCTCGTAGATGAAGGCGACTATCTGACATCTTGGATCATCGCTCAACTCGCCGTATGCAGAGATAAGAACAAATGCGGGAAGAAGAAAATGTGTGCGTTCTATAGCTTCAGCGATCTGGCGAGGAAGAACTTCGAGATCTGTCAGGAGATGATCCTGATGCTTGAGGGCGGCGAAGCGAGGTGCAGTTTTATCGGAAAAGACGAAGAGAAATAGGGCTGCCATATACCGCCATTATGGCATTGGTGGCAGTTCGTCTTTGGCGGTCGCCATCCTTCCCGAGTCGTTCATAGCAACAGGGTGAGTGTATCCTTATATCCCTCAATAAGTTAAAATGATTGACACGAAGCCGCCGATGGCATGATATTTGTTTATTATAGATTGACTATATTCAATGAAAGAGAGGCACGAATATGTCGAAGATAATTGGGATTGATTTAGGAACCACGAACTCATGCGTCGCGGTAATCGAGGGCGGCGAACCGGTCGTTATTCCGAACCCGGAAGGTGGTCGGACGACGCCATCCGTCGTGGGATTCAAGGATTCCCAGAGGCTTGTCGGGGTGCTCGCCAAAAGACAGGCGATCACGAACTCCAAGAATACGGTCTATTCCATCAAGCGCTTCATGGGACGCAAGTATGGCGAGGTGGCAAATGAGATCTCCGAGGTTCCCTACGGCGTGATTCAGGGGCCCAACGGCGACGCCCGCGTCCGGCTCGACGGCAAGGAGTACAGTCCTCCGGAGATATCGGCGTTCATCCTCCAGTATCTGAAGGAAGCGGCCGAGAAATATCTCGGCGAAAAGGTGACGCGTGCCGTCATAACGGTCCCGGCGTACTTCAACGACAGCCAGCGGCAGGCCACGAAAGACGCCGGCCGCATCGCGGGGCTCGATGTGGAGCGAATCATCAACGAGCCTACGGCCGCCGCCCTGGCGTACGGTCTCGATAAGCAGGGGGAAAAGACGATCGCCGTGTTCGACTTGGGTGGGGGAACGTTCGACATCTCGATACTGGAGCTCGGTGACAGCGTGTTCGAGGTCAAGGCCACGAACGGCGACACGCATCTTGGAGGCGATGATTTCGACCAGCGCGTAATGAACTGGATGATTTCGGAGTTCAAGAGAGAGCAGGGAATCGATCTATCGAACGATCCGATGGCGATGCAGCGAGTCCGCGAGGCGGCGGAGAAGGCGAAATGCGAACTCTCGACGGTGCCACAGGCGGAGATCAACCTTCCATTCATAACTGCAGACGCGAACGGGCCGAAACACTTCAATATGAAGCTAACGCGCGCCAAACTCGAATCGCTCACGGCCGATCTCATCGAGCGAACCGTCGGTCCTTGCAAGGCCTGTTTGAAGGACGCAGGCCTTATGCCGGCCGATCTCAACGAAGTGATTCTCGTGGGCGGAGCGACCAGAATGCCCGCGGTCCAGGCAAAAGTGAAGGAGCTCTTCAACAAGGAGCCGCATCGTGGAGTGAATCCCGACGAGGTTGTTGCTCTCGGCGCCGCTATTCAGGGCGGCGTGCTCGGCGGTGACGTGCATGATGTGCTGCTGCTCGACGTAACGCCGCTTTCGCTGGGTATCGAAACGCTGGGCGGCGTGATGACGAAACTCATTAATCGGAACACGACGATCCCGACGCGGAAAAGCGAGATATTTTCGACCGCGGCGGACAGCCAGACGACGGTCGAGATCCACGTTCTCCAGGGCGAGCGCGAGATGGCAGGCAATAATAAATCGATCGGGCGCTTCCAGCTGACGGGTCTTCCGCCGGCGCCACGAGGGATACCGCAGATCGAGGTGACTTTCGATATCGACGCGAACGGCATTCTCAACGTTTCGGCCAAGGACAAGGCGACCGGCAAGGAGCAGAAGATCATCATCCAGCCGTCGAGCGGCCTGAACGAGAGCGAGATCCAGCGGATGGTGAATGAGGCAGAGAGCCACGCTGCGGAGGACCGTTCCCAGCGGGAGCTCATCGATCTCCGAAACCAGGCTGATCAGCTCGTCTATCAAACCGAAAAGCAGCTTGTCGAATACAAGGACAAGATCTCTTCAGAGGACGAAGGGGAGCTTCGGCGCGTTTTCGAGGAGCTCAAGGAAGCCGCGAAACAAGATGACAAGAACCGCATCCGCTCGGCGATAGACAAGCACAATCAGATCTGGCAGCGCGTGGCCCAGAAGATGTATCAGGCTGCTTCATCGCAGCCCAATCAGGAACCTCGCGGCGAGTCGCAGTCGCAAGAGCGGCCCGACCAGGGTGGCGGGGGAGAAAAGCCCGTCGACGCCGAATACGAGGTTCTCGACGACGACGACAAGAAGAAGTGAGTCGCGTCGCGCGGCGTGCATCAATGCATTTGCGTGGAAATGGAAGGCGTGCGGGCAGATTTTCATTGCCCGCACGCTTTGCGTACTATAAACTGTATTTCATGCTGGAGGATGGGCGATTAGCTCAGATGGTTAGAGTACCTGCTTGACATGCAGGGGGTCACTGGTTCAATTCCAGTATCGCCCACCATATTTTATCTTCGGGGGAAATTGGCCATGCCCGAGTTGGTATTGAAGAACGGTTCGCGCAGGGAGATCGCCGGGGGGGGTCCCCTTGCCGACGTTCTGATGGAGCTTCCGGAGAGCGTTCGCCGCGATACGGTCGCCTTCAAGGCGGGAGGCCGATTGCTCGATGTGCGCCAGAGCGTGCCGCAGAGCGGAGAGATCCGTATCGTCGGGCGGGAGGATATCGAAGCGCTCGGCGTGCTCAGGCACAGCGCTTCGCACGTCATGGCGTCCGCCGTGCAGGAGCTATATCCGGGCGTTAGGTTCGGTATTGGTCCATCGATCGAGGATGGTTTCTACTATGATTTCCTGCTCGATGCCTCCTTGACCCCGGACGATATTTCCAAGATAGAGCAGAAGATGAACGAGATCATCAAGAAGAGCGATGTCCCGTTCACCCGCGAGGAAATATCGAGCGGCGACGCGATACGTCTGTTCGAGGGTCTTCGGCAGCCGCTTAAGGTCGAGCTCATAAGAGACCTCGGGGCCGAGATCGTTTCAATATACCGTCTCGGAGGATTCACCGACCTATGCGCCGGTCCGCACGTGAGCGACATCTCGATGATAAAGGCTTTCAAGCTGACCTCGATTGCGGGGGCGTACTGGCGCGGGGATGAACGAAACGCCATGATGCAGCGGATCTACGGAACCGCCTTCTTCAAGAAGAGCGATCTGGATGATGAGCTCGTCAGACGCGAGGAGGCAAAGCGAAGGGACCACCGACGTCTCGGGCCCCAACTCGAGCTCTTCGACATAAAGGAAGAAGCGGGGGGCGGTCTCGTGTTCTGGTATCCCAAGGGCTATATTCTCCGCGAAACAATCGAGAACTACTGGAAAGCAGAGCATCGCAAAGACGGATACCAAATCATCATGACCCCCCATATAGCGCGAAGCGCCCTCTGGCATCAGTCGGGCCATTACGATTATTACCGCGAGAACATGTTCATAATCCAGACGGATGAGCAG
>JAQTVX010000190.1 GCA_028706585.1 Candidatus Krumholzibacteriia bacterium
TCTCATGCACTGAAAGCAATCGAACGATTCAAGATGATGCTAACCATGATAAGATCGTGAGCCATCATCGCTGGGCTGGGACACGCTTTGCCTGAACGGACGGAAATCATTAGGACCGCATTATACGTTATTGCGGCTGCTGCGGTCGTCGTTTTCCGGAGACCCAGGACAATGGCTCGCGAAACTTCCGAGCCGACTTGAGCTCAGAGTCGCTTCACAAGCTCTTGATCCTCGCGGCGGAAGCGAGATGGAAGGGAGAGACTCCGACTGATGTATAGCAGCGACAGAACTGTAGGCGCCAAGAACCTTCTCTTCGGATGGATGGGCACGGTCCTTCTGCTCGGGATCATTCCGATAAAGCTCCTGCGGTTCGAGCATCATGCATCGATGAGCCTCTTGATTGGAGTTGCCCCGAGCGTCCTGGGACCGGCCGGGCTCCTGTTTCTGCTTCTGTCGAGCACCGGCTGGATTTCGCGCTTCAGCCTTCTTCGGGTCACACTGCTAGTGGCGATACTCTCGGTGACGCTGGAGCTCATGCAGCTTCTTCCTCGCCCGGGGATCCTCGCGAATGTTCACTACACCTTTGATTACTACGATCTCGCTGCGACTGCGCTAAGCGTTGTGATAGCATATGCGATTTCCGCCGGCATTCTGAGACGGTCACGGCCGGTCAATAAGAGATAGCGAGGCGGCTCCTCAATATGACTAATCCTTTTGCGATTTGGTTGATATTTGTCCTGCTGGTGTTTCTCTTCTGTTTGATAAGGCCAAATGCGGCTCGCATTTTTCTCGGTTTCTTCTTTTTGACGATGGCGATTGGGATCAACATCGTCACGGTTCTGGTCGTGCCTCAGTCCTACGTTGAGATGGGTAAGAATTCCCCGATTCCTTTCTATCGGTGGGTGTTTCTGAACATCATTGGTCTGAATCCGGCATTGTTCGTTCTGCCGATTGCCGCCTATCAGATAGCTATAGCCCTGATGATGCTCAACAAGAATAAGTGGGTCAAGACAGGCTTGATCGGAGGGATCGTCTTTCTTGTGGCGAGTGCGCCTTTGGGAGCAGAGACCTTGCCGAATCTGGTTCTTGCGGGAGCCCTGGGCTGGTTGCTGCGGAGAGAATTCGATACCACTTTTTGGGAAAGCATTCGAGCCAAGCTGCGCTTATAATAGAAAGGGAATGAAAAGGGGTCGTCTTTGAAGCGAAGCAGGTTCTGTCAGACAACCGTCGTGATGCCGCTGATACTGGTCCTTTGCCTGACATTCGTGTATTCGGAGGCCGGAGCGGATGAGGTGGGCTATTCCGCCGCTCACTATTTTGCGGCCGCCATGCTGTTGGTCGACGTTGGGGCTTCCTTGGGCAATGGGATTGCCCTGGCAACGGGCAGACCCAATCGATTGAACGGCTATTTTGGCATAGCCGCGGGAGTCATATCCTTTGGTATTGTGGCCACGGGCTACGCCATGACCGACGACAGAGATCTTCGGGACAGAGCAGCACTGGTGTTCGGGACTGCGGGCGCGATGTCACTCGTGATTGGAGCAGTAACTGTTCATCGGTCTCCCACAGCTCGCGAAAGCGTGGCGGGAATATCTGAAGTTAGTTTCTTCCCATACCTGACGATGGAAGTAGACCGCCGCTGCGGGATGGGGATCGGTGCCCGTATGATGTTTTAGACGCCGTGCAATCTGACCCCGCGGGTACAGCAGACAGCCACCATTGCGAGGGCAACAAAGCCGCGCTCACGGCAAGGCACTGCGGGCCCCGGGTCCATTTGACAAAGCCCGAGATTTCATTTACGATGCACCCGAGCAGTTCTCGAGCACGCATATCGGCGGAGGAGAATGTATGGCAGCCAGTCTTTCGAAATTCCATGTGAGCGGGACGCACTCGGGCCGGCGCATTTTCGCGTGCGCCGCAGTTGTCCTCATCGCCACCGCGCTCTGTTGCGCCGGCTGCGGGAAGGGCGGCTCCGTTGCGGGACGAAAATCCATTAAAACGGTCGTCAAGGTGGAGAATGACATCGATGCGTTGAGGACATGGGCGGCCTACGGTGCGCGGGCCGACGTGCTCGTGCACATCGATTTCTCGGACGACATGGCCGTGTTCGCGGCGGCGCAAATGGGGGAGATGGAGGACGCCGCGCGTCTTCTCGGTCGCCGCGATATCAGCGTGCTCGAGAGGATCGGTCCCAGGATCGAGACCGGCGGTACGGTGAGCCTCGGCTACATGGCGGGAATGTACAAGCGTGTCGTGTGGGTCGTTCCCTCTACGCGGCCCGCGGGAGAACAGATCGAAATCTACAAGAACTATCTTGTGGTCCGCAGGAAATTCCCCGCGGCCTCGATAGCCGATTTCAAGGTCGAAGGGGCATATGTGACGGGATCCGTCGCAGGCGTGCCGCTCACGATCACCAACCTCGCCGATCTCGCCCTCAAAGAGAACGAAACCGCGATCATCGATATCGATCTCCACTACTTCCCGATGGCGAAGGGCGAAAATCCGGCGTATCGCCTCGGCACCGGGGCGATCCTCGATTTTCTGCGGGAGCTGGGCGCGCGGAACGTCAGGGCGAAACTCGTCACGGTGAACCTCTCGACTCAGAACAAGGCGGTCGGGATGGACCTCAGATACTTCGGCGACTTGATCCGCGAGGCGCTCATGAAACCGGACGATCTCAACGGCCCGATGCCCGAAAAATGGCGGAGCATGATGCAGGCGGAGGATTCCCTGGTGGCGAAGCGCTATGCGTCCGCAGAGGCGATCTATGGCGAGCTCATCGCGAAGGAGAAGACCGACCCGGGTCTCTATTTCTCGCTTGCGATCGCGCAGGGTTTCCAGGGCAAGGGCGCCGAATGCAGCGAGGCGATTTTCAAGGCGTATCGCCTCGACAGGGAGTATTTCAATGGGTTCTTCCAGCTCGCGCGTGTCCTGGGCGGTGCGGGCAAGGTCGATGCGGGGCTCGAGATTCTGGATACGCCCGATCTCCAGAAGATGCTCCCGAAGGACGAGCAGGATTACCAGCGAGGAATGTTCTTCTATACCGTGCACAGACCGGCGGATGCGGCGAAGTACCTGGCACGCGCCGCGGTAAGCCGGCCAAAGAATTTCGGAATTTACACCGTACTGTTCAGGGCGCAGCGCGAGGCGGGCAACGACACGGGGGAGATGTTGGCCCTCGACAGGCTCGTTCAAATCGACGATGGACGAGTGAGACGCGAGATGCCCTGGGTTTACGCGGATCTCGGGCAGTTGTACGAAAAAGAGAAGTTTTACGTTAACGCCCGGGAGAATTTCGAGAAGTATATGGCGATCTATCCGGACGATTCACTCTCCGGCGTGTTCAAGAAGAAAATCGCCGCGTGGAAGGCGAAGAAATACATCACCGACTGAACCGGGGCTTTCGCGCCGCCTTTGCGTTCTCCTTTGCGTGAAACTATTTCCCGCCAAGCGCGTAATTCTCAATGACATATCCATGAAGAACCCTCACATGGCGGTGGAGTCGGCATGAATCGAAAGAAGAAAAGCAGGAAATTGATTGTCTCGATTGCGGTTGCAATCGTCGTCGTCGCGGCGGTCGTGGGAGCCGTGGCCATGAAGAAGAAGGGGTCCGCCCGGGCGGACGGAGCCACTGTCAAGGTCGAGCGTGGCAGCATCGTCGAAAAGGCGCTGGCCGTCGGTTCTATCGTGCCCCGCAACGAGATCTCGGTCAAGGCCAAGGTGTCGGGCGTCGTGAAGCGGATCTACAAGGAGCCGGGCCAGAAGGTGACGGCGAATGAGCCGCTCATCGAGATCCGGCCGGATCCCACGCCTCTCGAGCTCGCCGAGGCGAGGCGAAACATCGACATGGAAGAGATCGCGTTCGACAACATGGAGCGCTCGCTCGTTCGCTCGCGCGATCTCGTGGGCAAGGGGCTCGTATCGGACAAGGAGTTCGAGGAAGCCCAGAAGAACTACGATCAGGCGAAGCTCCAGCTCGAGAGGAGCCATGAGCGGCTCGAGCTCATCGAGAAGGGGCACGTGAGCATCGCCGGCAAGGAGATCGACGCCATCGTCAAGGCGCCCATCAACGGTTTCATTCTCGAGAAGAACATCAACATCGGCGATCCGGTCGTGCCGCTCACCTCGTACCAGGAAGGCACCGTTCTCATGACGCTCGCCGATATGGACAGCCTCATATTCAAAGGAACGGTTGACGAGATCGATGTCGGCAAGCTCTCGATCGGAATGAGCGTCGACGTCAAGATCGGCGCCATCCCCAACGCGACGATCCCAGGCAAGCTCGCCAAGATCTCGCTCAAGGCCAAAGAGGAGAACAACACGCGTATGTTCCCGGTCGAGATCACCATATCCGACACGAAGCTCGCCGTACTGCGCGCCGGCTACTCGGCGAACGCCGACATCATCATCAGGCAGGTGGACAGCGTGCTGACCATTCCTGAACGAGTCGTATACACGAAAGGCGACAGCTCCTGGGTCGAGGTTTCCGGCGCGAAGGGGGAGCGCAAGAAAGTGTCAATCGTCACCGGGCTTTCCGATGCGATTCGTGTCGAGGTGAAATCCGGGCTCAAGGAACGGCAGGAAGTCCTCGAGAAACCGGAGAAGAAAATCTGATGACCGCGCTGAAATCGCTATTCGTCAACGCCGCCTATATGCTCTCCCTTTTCAAGGAGTTCTGGAGCGACATGCGCGCACAGAAGCGCCGCACGATGCTGACGATATTCGGCATCGTGTGGGGCACGGCCGCCGTCGTCATCATGATGGCCGTGGGCTCCTCCGTGAGGCGGCAGAACATGACGAACTTCCGGGGGCTCGGAGAT
>JAQTVX010000191.1 GCA_028706585.1 Candidatus Krumholzibacteriia bacterium
ATTTTTGAAATCGTCGGGCTCATCGCGGCTTTTATCATGGCCTACTACATGGGGCAACACCTCGCGCACCGGTTTGACGCATCGACGCGTATCTCGCAGCCGATTGTGCGTTTCTTCTTTTCAACCGTCATCTTCATAGCTGTTGTCCTGCTGTTCCACATCATCGGTTTTTCTATGCAGAAGATCGTCAGCATCTCCGTCCTCGGCCCCATAGATAAGATAGGAGGCGCGCTGTTCGGCGTAATCAAAGGAGTGCTTTTCGTGAGCCTCGTTTGCGTCCTCATCTTCAGCATCCCGGGCTCCGGCGGCTTCAAGCAAGAGCTTCAGGCGAATCGCGCCGCGGCGATGATGCATCCCGTGCTGCCCCGGGTATACAACTTCTTCATGAAGCGATCCTCGACCCAGATCGATCCGGCCGATATCGTGATGAAGCAAGCGCCCAGGGAAACCCTTTGATCAGGTTCCGCGTATATCAATTTGCATGAGGGAATATAACGGCAAGGCGGGCAACCTCGTGATGCTCGAAGATTTTCTGCACACCGCCGACAAGCTCGAGTTCGCCGCGGTGCTCGACATCATCGCCGGATTGGCGAGGAGCGAGCGCTCGATGAGCGCCATACGCGCGACGCGCCCCGCGGAGTCCACGGAACGATCCGAGCGATCCCAGGCCGAAGTAATGGAGCTCATGCGTCTCGAGGAGAGCGGCGAGAGTCTGCCGCTTTCGCTCTGGCGCGACAGCTATGCTCTCGTCGACGCTGCGAAGGCAGAAGGACATCTCTACACCGGGGAGGAACTCGCGGCAATAGCGAGCGCCGAGGAAAGGGCGTCGGAGACAAGCAGATTCCTCGCGCGGCACGCGGAAGAGCTGCCGCTCATCTCCGCGTACCGCGATGCATTCTCCATACAGACCGATCTCGTCGCTCATATCTCGCGAGCGATCGGACGCGACTACGAGGTGGTCGATCGCGCGAGCGAAAGGCTCTCGAAGCTTCGCAAGGAGCTCGGCGTATTGAGAGGCCGCCTCAGGCGACGCTTTTCGGAGTTCGCCGAGCGGATCGGCGGAGGCAAAGGTTACGAGTTCGTGACGATCCGCGGCGAGCGGTACGTCGTCTCAATTCCGCGCGGCGAGGCTGGCCGTTTGAAGGGCATAGTACATCAGACGAGCGCCAGCGGCGCCTCGTTTTTCGTCGAGCCTCTCGAGTTCGTCGACGAGAACAATCGTCTGGAGTCGCTCATCCAGGATGAACGTGACGAGGTCACGCGGATTCTCCTCGCTCTCTCGACGGAGGTCCTCCAGCGTAAGGAAGCTCTCCTCGCGAATCAGGAGGCTCTTCTAGCCCTGGATCTCGCGTCCGCAAAATCGGAGTTCGCGCGGCGATTCGGATGCATCAAGCCGGAGCATGGCCAGGGCGGATCGCTCATTCTCAGGGCCGCGCGCCATCCGCTCCTCGAGAGACGTTTTGCCGAGGAAGGGGGGCTCAGAAAGGTCAAGCCGCTCGATATCGACTGTGACGGCGATCTCAGGGTGCTCGTCATCTCGGGACCGAACGCCGGTGGAAAAACCGTCGTCCTCAAGACGGTCGGCTTGCTCGTGCTGATGGATCGTGCCGGGCTGCCTGTGCCGTGCGCGCACGGCTCGCGCATTCCGGACTACGAGATGGTGTACGTGGACATCGGGGACGATCAATCGATCGAGAGATCGCTGAGCACGTTCTCGTCTCGCATCGTGCGGCTCAAGCGCATCCTGGAGAGCGCCAACGACAGATCGCTGGTTCTCATTGACGAGATAGGCGACGGGACCGATCCGGAGGAGGGGGCGGCTCTCGCGAAAGCGGCGCTCGAACGTCTGATGTCATTGCGGGCGCGCGTCATAGTAACCACGCATTTGAAGCCGCTCAAAGGCTGGGCGCACGGGACCGCCGGCGCGCGCAACGCGACGCTCGAATTCGACCCCGACCGGCTGGAGCCGCTGTTCATCCTCAGGATGGGCGTGCCCGGTAGAAGCTGGGGCCTCGAAATGGCCGGTCGCCTGGGTCTGCCGAGGGAAATCGTCGAAGGGGCGATGGCCAGCCTTGGAAGCGACTCGCTCCGCCTCGAGGAGCTCCTCTCGCATCTGGAAAAGGCCGAGCACCTCGCCGTCGAGGAGGGCAACGAGCTTCGGAAGAAAGAGGAGCTTCTGACAGGGCTCGTCGAGAGCTACCGCGAGAAGCTCGACCGTTTCAAGAAAGATCGCGACGATCTGGTCATGAGGGCGCGCGAGGAGGCGCTTGAGATAGTCTCCTCGACGAGACGAGACATGGAGAGACTGATCCGCGAGATCAAGACGACCCAGGCCGAACGGAATGTGATCCGGGATGCCCACGCGAGCGTCAACGAGAAGCAGCGCGTTTTCGAGAAGCAGCTCGCGGCCAGTAAACCTCCACCGCGTCGAGCGAACCCAGGCGAGTTGCGGACGGGCATGTGGGCCGAGATAGCGAGCCTCGGCAAGGAGGGCAAGATCGTTTCAATCGATGCGTCGCGCGCATTCCTGGAACTTGACGGAGGGCTTCGGGTTGAAACGCATATCGGGGACTTGTGCGCATCGCGCACGGAAAGAAGCGCGCGCCGCGAAAGGAAAGCCTTCTGGACCATGGAGGAGCATACGGCCGTGACCGACGAGATCAGCGTGCGCGGGCTCGAGAAGGCGGAGGCCATGGAGCGCGTGGACCAATTTCTGGACCGGGCGGTTCTTCAGGGATTCAAGACGGTGACGGTCATTCATGGCATCGGAAAGGGAATTCTGAAGCGAGCGATCTACGATTTGGCAAAGAAAGACCCGCGCATCGCCGGCGTGCGCCCGGGGGATCCGGCGCGCGGTGGCGACGGCGTGGCGATCATCGATCTGAAATAGCTTCGCGCGAGGCGACAAGATGATTCCGCAAAAGATCATCGATGAAATCCGGGAGCGCACGGATATTGTGCAGCTCATCGGTTCCTATCTGGATCTCAGGAAGGCGGGGCGCAATTTCAAGGCGCTCTGCCCGTTTCACGGCGAGAAGACGCCCAGCTTCATGGTGAATCCCGAAAAACAGATCTATCACTGCTTCGGCTGCGGCAAGGGAGGCAACGCATTTCATTTCCTCATGGAATACGAAGGCGTCGGATTCATCGAGGCGGTGGAGCGGCTCGCGAAGGAAGCGGGAATCAATGTCGACCGCTACGCCGGGGGAGGCGACCGGAAAGAGAAGCTCGAGCCGTACTACCGTGCCATGGAGTACGCCGCGAAGTTCTACGAGAGGATGCTCGCCGAGAGCGCGGAAGCGGCGGGGGCGAGATCGTACCTGGAACGCCGCGAGATAGGGGCGGAAACGATCGAGGAATTCTCGCTGGGGTTCGCCCCCGCTTCGTGGGATGCCCTGTACCGTAGCGCCATGGAATCGGGGATATCGCGGGATGTCCTGCTCGAGCTCAACCTCGTCATGAAGGGCAGAGGCGGAAGCGGCTACAGGGATTATTTCAGGAACAGGGTGATTTTTCCTCTTGAGTCGCTTTCGAACCGTTTCGTTGGGCTCGCAGGCCGCGTTCTGGATGACTCGGAGCCGAAATATCTTAATACGGCCGAAAGCTCCATATATTACAAGGGGAAAATGCTTTATGGGCTCAACCACTCCAAGGACGGTATCAGAAAGAGTGGAAGCGCTTTAATTGTAGAAGGTTACATGGATTATTTGATGTTGTGGAAGAATGGGTTCCGCAATGTCTGTGCCGTATGTGGAACATCTTTTACGCAAGACCAGGGGCGACTCCTTGCACGATACGCCAATCATGTATATATTATCAATGACGGAGACCGGGCGGGTATCCGGGCATCGGTGAGAGCAGCGGATGCGCTCTTGACCGTGGGCCTGGATTCGAATGTCGTGGTTCTTCCCGAGGGTGAAGATCCTGATAGTTTCGTGAAAAAAAAGGGAGCAGAAGAACTGCGCGGCTACATGCGCTCTGCTCCCAATTATTTTGCGTTTCTGAAGAAGGAAGCGCTCAGCGGCAGCCGGACGACGTATCGGAAGAACCAGGTGATCAAGCATCTATTGGAGACGCTCTCTTCGATCACGGATCCAGTGAGGCAGGAGTTGTATCTGCAGGAAATGTCGACTCTGTTCGACGTGCAGGCGCCCACGCTGCGCTCCGGGCTCAAGCAGCGGGGAAAGACGGAGCGGCCTCCCGAGAAGCTTCCCGAGGAAGAGAGCCTGAGGGAAAGGCATCAGAAACTGCTTTTCCGGCTCGGCCTTGAGAACGAGCGTTGCGCGCGGATGATCCTCGATGATCTTGACATCGGAGACCTCGAGGGAACCCTGTTCATGGATTATTACAAAGCGCTTGATTCCGCGTTGAGAAACCACGTCGACATCGCAGGCTCCGCCTTCACCGGTGCGATCGACGACCCGGAGCTGAGCAAGCTGGCATCCGAGATCGCTTTGCTCCAGCTTCCGCCGGGGCCGCAGGAACAAGTGCTAACGGATACGCTCAAGTGGCTCAAGAAGGAGGCCGTCAAAGACGAGCTCGACCTGATGAAGAAACGGCTTCGGGCGCTCGAGACCGAGAAGGGAGCGCAGGCGGACGGGGAGAGACGGGAGATAACGAATGCCTACCGGGAGCTTTCCCGCAAGCTGAGGGAGCGGGGGCCTCAAGGAGGAAATCCGGATTGATGGAACTCGACAGGATAGAAGAGATACTACTCGAGATTAAGAAGGCCTCGGAGGACAAGGGGTACGTTCTCAACGAGGAGATCGAGGAGCTCGTCGGCGAGGGATTCGAGCCGGACGAGAT
>JAQTVX010000192.1 GCA_028706585.1 Candidatus Krumholzibacteriia bacterium
CTTTTGCTCGATCCAGAACGAGAAGGACGAGGCGCGGATAGGGGTGCTCGAACGAGGGTGTCACTGGTACATTCTCCTCAACATGTTTCCATACACGGGCGGCCATATCATGATCGTGGCCAACCGGCACATAGGGGGCCTCGAAGAGGTGACCGAGCCGGAAGGCACCGAGCTCATGGCGATGCTGGCGCGAAGCGAGAGGGCGCTCACGGAGGCCTATCATCCCGAGGGGATGAACATCGGGATCAATCTCGGCGCCGCGGCCGGAGCCGGAATCGCGGGACATTTGCACGTGCATCTCTGTCCCCGTTGGACCGGGGACACAAATTTCATGACGGCGCTCGCCGAAACGCGCGTTGTTTCGGAAGCGCTTGAGGAAAGCTATAGGAAGCTCGCGCCTCATTTCAGGCAAGGGGGAGAACGGCGGCGATGACGCCCAAGCGAAAAAAGCGGTCGCGCGCGATTATCGTTGCGGCACTGTTCGTTGCTGTAGCCGCTTTCTCGCTCGCCGTTCGATGGCTCGGACTCGGGACGCGGTTCGTAAGCGAGGAGGAACCATTCCAGATCGAGGTCCTGAACGGCACGAAAGAAGGGGGCGCCGCGATGGAGGCGGCGAAGCATCTGCGTCGACGGCAGATTGACGTTCTCGTCGTCGATAACGCGGAGCGGTTCGATTTCAGAGAGTCGGTCCTCGTCGACCGCAAAGGTAATCCGCGGCTTATGCGGAGACTCGCCAAGATGCTTGACTGCCGCGTGATCGTCGAGCAGGTGTCGCCCGCCGCGCTCGTCGATGCATCGTACATCGTTGGGTATGACCGACTCAAGGCCTCCGGAAGGGGACGAAGTTAGGATTTGTCACGCCGCGTACGGCGGGTGTATAATAGCCAAGGAGGTTCTTTTTTGGCGGCGAAACGGCGCATCGGGCTCGTTGCTCTCGTGTTTTTCCTCGGCGTGATCGTGGGAAGCGTCGTAGGTGAGGTGATCGGGCTCATTCTGCCCGAGGGAAACGTCATGCGGGAGCTGTTCGTTTCCGGCAAGGTGCTTAAGGTAGGGCCGCTCGATCTGGATCTCATAGTCTTCACTCTCACGTTCGGCTTTTCCCTGAAGGTGAACCTCATAAGCGTTCTCGGAATCGTAGTCGTTGCCTTGCTCCTGCGCATGTACGCTTGATATGGAAGGACGGTAGCATGTTTCTGCCATCGGTATTCGCGAGCCTCGGCCCCGGCCCTTGTCTGATCGGGCCAATCGGTTTGAGCGAGCTCTTGATCATCCTTTTTCTGGTGCTTCTGTTCTTCGGGCCGAAGCGGCTTCCCGATGTGGCCGAAGCTCTCGGCAAGTCGATTCGCAAGTTCAAGGAAGCTTCCCGCGATGTGAAGAGCGATATTGAATCATCGACTGACAAGAAGAGCGAAATCACCGAAGGAAAAGACAAGCAGGGCTGATCACTGCAAGGGCTTTTCCCTGAAATCCTCGACCTTCGCCGCTTCCCGGATTCCCTGATACCAGTTTGCGATGAAACGGTTCGAGAGTTCGTTGCGCATCTCCTCGGCCAGGCTTTGGCGGGCCTCGGCGTACTTGCTCTCATCCGGTTCCGTCCGCTTCACGAGCTTGATGAGACAACAGCGGTTCTGTAGCATGACGGGGGGACTTATGGCGTTCACGGCCAAGTATTTGCAGGCTGCATGGAAAGCCGTGTTGCCTCCGATTCCGGGGATCTGGTCGCCCTCCTTGAACGTCGGCGTTTCCTTGACTGTGAGACCCTTTGCGCGCGCGACGGCGTCGAAGTCGCCGCCGGCGATCATTTCCTTTCGTATCGACTCTGCTGCAGCGCGCGCAGCTTCGTTGTTCCTTTCCAGGGCCAGGTCGTCGACGAGCTGTTGGCGAACGGCTTCGAACGGCTTTACCCCTTCCGGAATCTCCTGGATGATCTTGACGATGTAAATTGACGTTCCGCTCTCGATCCCGTAGCTGACGGTTCCCGTCTTGTAGCTGAACGCGAAGCTCACGATGCGCGGAACGAATCCGATTTCCTTGATGAACATGCCCTGGGAGAAGGGCTCAGTGTCGATTGTCTTGAGCTTCCGGTCCGCGGCCGTCTTCTCGAATCCCTTGTCATGGATCTCGGTGGCGACTTCCCTGAGCATCGTCTGGAGAGAATCGACCGTATCTGAGCCGGCTTCGATCTTCATGAGAATGTGTTTCGCGTGGACCTGCTCGACGCCCTTCTCGGTTTTTCGCTCCTCGACCTTGAGGATGTGGTAGCCGAACTGGGTGCGGAACGGCTCGCTGATATCGCCGGGCTTCATAGAAAAGGCGATCTTGTCGAATTCGGGGGCCATGTCCCCTTTCTTGAAGAAACCGAGATCCCCGCCCTTATCGGAGGTTGAGTTATCGTCCGAGTATTCCTTCGCCGCCGCGGCGAAATCGATGGTTCCATTCTCGATGTCGTTCCGGATGTCCTCGAGATGCAGACGCACGTCCTCCTCGTCGGCGGCCGTGGGCATCTTCTTGAACTCCATCACGCGGATCCGGCGCATGGCGGGGTTCGTGAAATCGGCTTTCTTCTTTTCGTAGTATGCCCTCAGCTCGGCGTCGGTCGGGTTGTACGGGGCGGTCTGCTCCGTGATCGGAATCTCCACGTAGCGCGCCTTCATCTCGACGTTCTGGGACCTGAAGCGGTTGAACAGCTCGTTCTCGCTCATATGGACCTGCGCGAGGAGGAAGGTTTGGAGTTTCATCTCCGGGATTACCGAGCGGCCCCAGCGCTCCAGTTCGGTCCAATCGACCTCAGGGTTGGCGAGAGCCTTGAGGTACGCTTGGTAGTCGAATTGGCCGTCCGCCGTCTTGAAGACGTTCTGAAGCGATGGATGTGGATTCTGCCTCAGGAACGAGACGAGCTCGTTGTCGGTGACCGTCGCGAGATGCAGTCTTTCGACTTCCCTCTGCATGAGGATGTTCTGTATCGTAAGCTCCCACGCCTGATTGGCAATGAGGTCGCGATCCATATCGCTCGGTGTATAATCTTCGCCTTTCTGGGTCTTGAGCTGCGCATAGAGCTGGTTCAACATGTCGCTGTACGCTTGCTGGGGGACGGATTTCTTGTCGACGCTCCCGGCGACGTTTGCGTCGGCGTGTCTTCGCTGAGGTGTACTGAGATCCATTCCCCAGATCGCGAAGATTGATATAATGAAGGTTAGGACGACGATCCAGAGGATCGTTTTCGTTCTCTCGCGCAAGCCTCTCAGCATACCCGTTGTTCCTTCTTTTGATAGGTTCGTTCAAGCTCGAAATGAGCCGGTTCCAAGACAAATCTCACGTAAACTAGCATATCGCGCGTGCAAACGCAATTCTTTTAAGGGGAGCTTTCCAAAGGTCGCTTGACGGGGGGTCGGGCCGGATGGTAGGTTCCAACAGCTATGTTCAGAAGAGCCGCTGCAACGTTCATCATTCTCTCTGCGGCCGCGACCGCGCGGGCGGAAAGCTGTCTTTGGCCCCTGAATGAACCGCGCAAGATCAGCTCGAGCTTCGCCGAGTACCGGGATGGGCACTATCACGCGGGACTGGACCTCAGAACCTTCGGTAGGATCGGGCTCCCGTGTCTCGCGCCGGACGTCTGCGAGGTAGCGAGACTCCGGGTTTCTCCGAATGGCTACGGCAAGGCCGTATACCTGAGGCTCAAGGACGGCCGAATGGCGGTCTTCGCCCATCTCAACGACTTTTCGCCGGAGCTCGATTCGCTGGCGTACGACTGGAGGCTGAAGCGTGGGAGGAACTGGTGCGATATCGAGCCTAGCCCTGGAACAATAAGATTCGATGCCGGTGAAACGATCGCATTCACCGGAACGACTGGCTCGCTCTATCCGCACCTCCACTTCGAGATGCGGGATTCGGCCGGCAGGCCTTTCAATCCACTCGCATCCATGTACCGGATCCCCGACTCGTTCGCGCCAGTCATCTCCGGTCTCGAGGCTGTTCCGCTCTCGTGGGGCAGTCTGGCGAACGGCTCACCGCTTCCCATAACGGCCCGTTTCCGCCTCGTGCATGGCGCTCAGTACGCGCTCGATGACACGCTCCTGCTCGACGGGACCTTCGGTTTCGGCGTGAGCGCGTACGACAAACAAGTCGCGGGTTCTTACCGTATGGGACCGTACTCGGTGGAGCTTGCGATCGACGGGAATATTGCATATCGCATGAGGAACGAGAAATTCGACTATTCGCAGTCTGCCGGTGTCTCGCTCGAATACGAGAATCGCGGTGGAAACGCGCCCGGTCGGTATCTCGTGCTCTTCAAGAAACCGGCCAACTCGATGAGCGGCCGCGAGGGTTCCGGGGTTGTCGCGAACGACGTCGGTTTCTCCGATGCGATCGTTCTCTCGGCGGGATTGCACGAGGGCAAGATTGTGGTGCGGGATGCCAACGGAAACGAGGCGCAGGGGCTCTTCCGGTTCGTTCTGAGCCCGAGCCCGGTCGTCGTTGTGTCGCGGGTGGCGGCGGGCGGCGCCGCGAGAATAGAACTGGACGTCTCCGATCCCTCGGACACCGCGGAGGTTACGGCAGCCCTTTCAGGATCGGTCGACGGAGGACAGACCTGGAGCCCCGTTGCGCTTGAACGTTCATCACCGCACTCCTTTGCGGGGATGGCGCTGGGCGCTCCATGGGCCCTCTACCGCTGCACGGTGAGGAACGGCTGCGGCGCGCGCGTCGAGCGCTACTGCGCGTTTCCCGATCCCAGGACCGATACTGACAGCGTTTTCT
>JAQTVX010000005.1 GCA_028706585.1 Candidatus Krumholzibacteriia bacterium
TTGCGATTTACTATACGGTGATCGGACTCGCGCTTCTGCCGGCGAGCACGATCGGCGGATGGCTCTGTCCCGCTTCTCGCCGTCGGCGACATTCATCGCGGGATCGATTCTCTCGCTTATCGCGGGAACGCTCTTCGGCGCCACACTCATCCATTGGAGCCGGAAAAGATAGTCGAAAGGAGTCGGCATGAGAATTCCGCGCTCGCAGAGAATATTCGGCCCCGTCCCATCGCGAAGGCTCGGGAGCTCCCTCGGCATCGACGTCATTCCCCACAAGACCTGCAGCTTCGACTGCGTCTACTGCGAATGCGGCGCAACGACTGACAAGACGTGCGAGCGCCGTGAATTCTACCCCGTGCGCGAGCTTCTCGACGAGCTCGAGTCCCATCTTTCCCTGATGGAGGAGAAACCGGACGTCGTCACGCTTTCCGGCTCTGGCGAGCCGACGCTATACGGCCCCCTCGGCGAGCTCATCGACGGCATAAAACGTATCGCGGCGCTGCCCGTCGCGGTTATCACGAACAGTTCGCTGCTCTGGATGCCGGACGTGAGAGAGGAGCTCTCGAGGGCCGACGTCGCGCTTCCATCGCTGGACGCCGCGGTCGAGGACGCGTTCAGGCGCATCAATCGTCCGCATGAGCTCTGCGGCCTCGCGAGGATCGTCGAGGGACTCGAGAGATTTCTGGAGCAGTACCGCGGCACGGCGCTCCTCGAGATACTTCTCATCGAGGGGTACAATACCGACGCCGCGAACCTCGAGGCGCTCAAAACGGCGATCGGCCGCCTGCGCGTCGACCGGATCCAGCTCAACACGGCGGTGCGCCCCGGAACGGAGAGGCGCATCGAGCCGCTGGACGCTGAATCCATGGGGCGAATCCGCGATTTCTTCGGGCCGCGCTGCGAGGTTATCGCCTCCGCCAAGACGACCCGCATGCGCCACGAGGAGCGCATCCTCGTCGGAATAGTCATGCCGATGCTCGACCGGCGTCCCTGCACGGCGAACGACATCGGCGCCGTGCTCGGAATCGCGCTTCCCGATGTCGCCAGGTTGATGAACGACCTGAAGGCTGAGGGCAAGGTAACCGAGCGAGAGTATGGAGGCGTCGTTTTCTATTCATCCGCGCCCGGAAAGAAGGACTGAGCCTCGCCTCTGCAAGGGGCTTCAACCACCCCACATCGCGCTAATCCGCTAGAAAAACACAAGATGGGCATGTATCTTGCAGAGATTCTCCGGACGCGCCGGCTTCCGCCGGCCCGAGCAGATTGGCATGCATTCGGCGGACCGATTCCCGTGAAACCGCCGCACAACGCAATGGAGCCCGCACCATGAGGATTCTCGCAGTTGATAACGACGGATGTTCCCTCGAGCTGATAAAGCGGGTTCTCACGCAAAAAGGGCATGAGGTCGTCACGGCTGATAGCGGCGAGAAGGCCTTATCCATACTTTTCAAGAGTTCGGTTCGCATGGTCATCGCCGACCAGACGATGCAGGGCATGGGCGGTCTTGAGCTTTGCCGCCATATACGTTCACGCGGCTTTCATTCGTATGTGTTCATCGTCCTGATGACGCAGCGCAAGGAAACGGCGGACGTCATCGAAGGGCTGAAGGCCGGCGCGGACGAATTCCTATGCAAGCCTCTCGATGCGACGGAATTGGACCTCCGCGTCGGAATGGGCGAGCGCATTCTATCGACCGAATATCACCAGATCGCGATCTTCACTCTCGCGAAGCTCGCCGAATCGCGGGACCCGGAGACCGGTTTGCATCTCGACCGAATCAGGGAGTACTCGAAGCTGCTGGGGATCCACCTCGCGCGGCAGAAGAAGTTCGCCGATATCCTCCCGTACTCGGAAATCGAGATCATCTACCATACGAGCGTGCTGCACGACATCGGAAAGGTCGGCATCCCCGACACGATCCTTCTCAAGCCAGGCCCGCTCGATGCGGCGGAATTCGAGGTCATGAAAACGCACACCATTATCGGCGGCAAAACCCTCGGCCAGGCGCTCGCGCAATATCCGGACGCGGAGTTCCTCGAGGTCGCCCGGAACACGGCCTTCTGGCACCATGAACGCTATGACGGCAGCGGCTATCCGCACGCGCTCGCCGGCGAGGATATTCCACTTTGCGCACGGATCGTTTCCCTCGCCGACGTGTATGACGCGCTCACCTCGAAGCGCCCGTACAAGAAGGCGTATCCTCATGAAGCGGCGCGGGAGATCATGATCGAGAAGCGCGGCAGGCACTTCGATCCGGATATCGTGGATGCGTTTATTGAAGCCGAGGCGGCATTCGCGGAGGTCTCAAAACGACTTGCGGCCACCGATTCGCAGGGCGCTGAGGTTCCTGCGGCCGGCGCCGCGGCCGCGAAATAGACTCCCACTCGTCTTTCCGGAAAAAACCAAGAAAGCGCATCAATCGGTCGGCCTGAGCCTCCACGACGCGAGCAGAACGAACGCGGCGCCGAAACCGGCGAGCACCGCCGCATCCGGCGCGATTGCGCCCATCCCATACCCGAAAGATATGATCTTGTGGATTCCGTCCATCGCCCACCCCGTCGGAAACACGAAGGCGATTGTCTTGAAAGCGCGCGGGACCAGCTCAATCGGCCACCAGCAGCCGCCAAGCGCCGACATCGCGAGCGTCGCGATGATGGAGATGGCCGATACCTGCTCCGGATTGCGGAAGAGCGAGCCGAACAGGATGCCGAAGGCGCCCGTGCAGAATGCAAAAACGAACATGAGAACGACGAGTGCCCCTGTGCTCGAACCGAGGGAGATACGAAAGAGATACTTCCCCACGAGAAGGAGAAACACGATCTGGACGAAGGCGATCAACATCCTCCCGAGCAGCTTCCCGACGATGATGCTCCCTTTTCCGGCGGGCGAGTACGCGTATCTCCTGAGCACGCCCGTGCTGCGCTCCACCGTGATCGCGGCGCCGCTGAAGACCATCGTCATGAGCACGAACATGACGAGGCTCCCTGGAACGGACGACTGGAAGCCCGACGGCACCTTCCTGAGCGCGCCGGCCGCCGTCGAACGCAGCGTCACGAGAGAGGGCTCGGCGCGGAGCGAGTCGAGCCCGGCTTCGATTTGGCCCAGCAGCCTCGGATCGGCCAGCGACGCCTCAAATGGGCTCCCCGCGAGGCTGTCCCCTTTGAACGCAAACCCTTTCGTCCCGCGCTCGAGCATTCCCGCCTCCATCTCGATGAGCGGGGACACGACGCGCAGGAGGCATCGGAAGACGGCTGCGTTCACGGCCGCGCTCGCTTCGACGTCGGCGCCGCTCTCCTTCTGCAGCTCGAGAGCGACCTTGCGCCTGGCGAGCACGTCTTCGGTGAAACCCTCCGGGATGACGAGCGTCCGGATCGCACTCTCGCCCGCCTTGAGGCTATCGACGACGTCGAGCGGCTCGGCTCGCAGCTCCTCGATAAGCGAGCGCGAAATAAAACCTGCGTCGCGATTGTCAACGGTGAGCCGGGCCTTCCGGTCGGTCCCCGACGATCCCTTCATGGCGAGGCCGAAAACGAGCATGAACACGAGCGGCATCGCGAAGATCCACGCGATAATCCCACGCGCCTTCAGCGTCAGCCTGAAATCGTTCGCCGCTATGTGGAAGATGACGCGCAGGGTGGCCATCCGCATGCCTCTCATTTCTGCCCCGTGAGCCTGACTCTGAGGCGCGCCGCTCCGGCGGCGCACGTGATCGCGCCGATGCCGTATACGATCGCGAGGTGGCGCCATATGCCGCCCCAGCCCGCCTTCTCTATCGAGACCAGCTTCAGACCGTCGATAACCCAGAAGGCCGGAGAGAATCTCGCCGCTTTTTGCATGGCCGGCCCCATAACCTCGTATGGAAACATCGCTCCTCCGAAGATGCAGATCACGATGATCACGACGGGGAGCATGGCATCGGCGCCGCGCTCAGACTTGATGAAGCCGAAAAGGAAGGCCATGATCCCGACGCACATGAGAATGGATCCGACAACGAGCGCAAACAGCTCCAGCGGCGGCCCCCATTCTATGCTGAACGCGATACGCCCGATGAGGATCAGCAGCAGACAGGAGGCGAGCGTTATCGCGAAGGCCGACAGCACCTTCCCCGCGATCACGTGAGCGCTTCGAACGGGCCCGGCGAAGATGCGGTCCAGGGTGCCGGCCTCCCGCTCCCGCAGAATGTCACGCATCGTTATCTCGCTTATGAATAGAAGCCCGATGAGAATGCTCCCCGGCATGATGTACGCGAAGAAGTTGAATGTTCCGGCTGGCTTCTCCGCAGGCGCCTCGTCCGTCCGGGACGTGAGCGTTATGAGCGTATCCGCGACGTAGTCCTTGACGAGCGCAATTCGCGGCCCCGCGCTCGCGAGAAGCCCCGCGAGCTCATCCGGAGTCGGCCAGCGATCGGCGGCGAGCATCGAGCGCGTCTCCTGGATCGGCTCATGGAAAACGCGAACCGCCCCGCCGATCATCACGGTCATCGTCCCCGTGATTTCCTCGACGATCATGGGCAAAAACGATTCCCGCGGATTCTTGACGAGATCGATCTGCGTGCTCTTGCCGTCCAGGACGCTCGACGTGAAGCCTTTCGGAATCTCAATGAGGGCCGACGCCTTTCCCCTATTCATGAGAGAGAGCCCCTCCGCCGAATCGACCTCGACGACGTCGATGAGCTCGGCGAGCTTCCCCTGCTTCATGCCCTGCTTGAAGAAGTTGGCGGCCATACCCCCGTCGTTGTCGGCGAGGAGCACCTTGATATGTGAAAGCTCGACCTCGCCGTGGCGGCCGAACACGAGCCCCACGATGAGTGTGAGACCGAGCGGAATGAGAAGCATGCAGATGACGGAGACCGGGCTCCGCAACCGCCGTTTCATGTCCTTGCGAACTATTAGAAATATCTTCCTCATGGGATTGCGTTAATCGCGGAGCTCCCTGCCCGTGAGCTTCATGAACACGCCCTCGAGGCTGGGCTCCCGAATCGAAACGTCTTCTATAGGTATCCCGGCCGAGAAAAGCCGTCCAAGCGCGCCGCTCAGCTCCGATCGTCCGGGAATCATCATCCGCAGGGAACCGTCCCCGAAATGCTCGACCGTGATCCCTTTGAGAAGCGGGCTTACCTGGGCGCTCGAGAAGGCGCCGGTCACCGTCACGACGCTTCCCTCGCCGGCGAGCATCACGAGCTCGGCGAGCGTTCCCTGAGCAAGGATCTTCCCATGGTCGATGATCGCGATACGGCTGCAGAGCTTCTCCGCCTCTTCGAGATAGTGCGTCGTGTAAACGGCGGTCATGCCTCCCGAGACGCCGTTCCTGATGATGTCGAGAATATTGAGCCGTGCCTGCGGATCGATGCCGAGGGTCGGCTCGTCGAGGAGAATCACCTTCGGCCCGTGGATGAGCCCGGCGCTCAGATTGAGCCGCCGCTTCATGCCGCCGGAGTACTCCCGCACCGGATCGTCGGCCCGGTCCGAGAGCCCCACTATCTCCAGCACGCGGTCCGTCTCGCCGCGGAGCTTCTTTCCGGCGAGCCCGTAGAGGCCGCCCCAGAAATGGAGGTTTTCCCGCGCCGTGAGCTCTTCGTAGAGAGCTATATCCTGCGGAACGACGCCGAGTATCTGCCGGACTCGCGTCCCATCCTTCGCGATGTCCATGCCGTTCACGCGCACCGTCCCGGAATCGGCGCCGAGAAGCCCTGCGATTATCGATATGGTCGTCGTTTTGCCGGCGCCGTTGGGACCGAGGAACCCGAAGATCTCCCCCTCGCCGACGGCAAAATCGACGCCGGAGAGCGCCTGAACATCCCCAAAAGATTTTGCGAGCCCGCGAACCTCTATCATGCGATCCCTCCCGGGGAAGCGGCGCGACGCCGCGCCTGGGTTGCGATATCTCGATCAGCGCCGCGATGACGGCGGAATGTTCTCAGATAGTCGAAGAAAATGCAACACGGACCTCGTCGATCAACCGCCGCGGATCTTCCTATTCGATTGCTTCTTCGGACCCCATTCCCTACAATGCACCTACGCTTGAACGACAAAGTAGTTCTTGGAATTATCACGGTTGTCTGCGCAAAAGGGGGCGCCATGAGGCTTTTAACAGGAATCGTCGTCCTTCTGCAAATCGTCATCGCGGCTATCGCATATCCGGCGGCGGCGGAAATCCCGCGCGCCATCACATTCGACGACCTCATCTCCGTCGAAAGAATCGGAAGCTTCGCCGTCTCACCAGACGGAAAGCAGGTGGCCTTCGAGGTCACGCGCTTCAACAAGAATGAGAACTCATCCAACACCGATATCTACCTCGCCTCCGTCGCTGGTGGCAAGCAGTGGGCGTTCATCCGAAGCGACGCCGACGACTCATCCCCTGCATGGTCGAGCGACGGGAAACAGATCGCGTTCATCTCCGACCGCGACGGCACGTCGCAGATCTGGATCATCCCCGTCGACGGCGGCGAGGCGAAGAAGATAACGGACGTCCCCACCGGCGTGTCGAGCTTCATTCTGTCCAGGAACGGACGCACGATCGCGCTGGCCTCGAGCGTGTACCCCGAATGCGCCGACATGGCCTGCAATGCCGCCAAGCTCGACGAAGCGAAGAACAGCAAGGTCAAGGGTCGCGTCGTCGACGAGCTTCTGTTCCGGCACTGGAGCAGCTGGCGAAACGGCAAGTGGAGCCACATCTTCATCACCGGCATCGACGGCGGACCGCTCGTCGAGGTGAACACGGGGCGCACGGATGCACCGCCGCTCGCCCTGGGGGGCGACCGGGACTTCGACTTCTCCCCCGACGGCGCCGAGCTCTGCTTCGTCATGAACCCGGATTCGTTCCCGGCAGCCTCCACAAACAACGACCTCTACATCGTGGACGCGGCCGGCGGGAAAGCGGCGCCGATCACGAGCGACAACCGCGGGGACGACAATAATCCCCGGTATTCCCCCGACGGCCGCTTCATCGCGTACTGCGCCATGCCGACACCGGGCCTCGAATCGGATCGGGTCCGTCTGATGCTCTATGACAGGAAGACCGGCGCGAGAACGAGCCTCACGGAGAACTTCGACTACTCGATCGACCATTTCTCGTGGGGAAACGACTCGAAGACGCTCTATTTCTCGGTCGAGGACAAAGGACGCCGCGCGATCGGCGCGGTATCGATACGGGGCGGTGACGCGTCGCTCATCATCCGCGGCGGCTACGATACCGACGTCGCGACGACTCCAGACGGAAAGTACATCGTTTTCGCCCGGCAGAGCGCGACGCGGCCGGTCGACCTGTACCGTGCGACTGTAAAGGGCAAGCAGATCGCGCCGATCACCGACTTAAACGCGGACCTGTTCGCCGGCCTCGCGATGAATCCCGTCGAGGAGTACTGGTACGACGGCGCCCTCGGAGCCAAGATCCACTGCTACGTCGTGAAGCCCCCGTTCTACAAGGCGGACAGAAAATACCCGCTCATCCTCCTCATCCACGGCGGGCCGCAGGGATCGTTCGGCGATGACTTCCATTACCGGTGGAACTCTCAGATGTTCGCTTCGCCCGGATATGTAGTCGCAATGGTCAACCCGCACGGGAGCACGGGCTACGGGGATGCCTTCGAGCGGGAGATCAGCGGCGATTGGGGCGGCGCACCGTTCGAGGACATCCTCAAAGGCGTCGACTTCCTCAAGACGCTTCCCTTTGTCGATAGGGACCGTATCGCCGCGGCGGGAGCCTCCTACGGCGGCTACATGATCGACTGGCTCGAAGGGCACACGGACGGCTTGTTCCGCTGCCTCGTTTCACATGACGGCGTTTACAACCTCGAGAGCATGTATGGCGCGACGGAAGAGCTCTGGTTCCCCGAGTGGGAATTCAACGGCACGCCATGGACGAACCCCGACATGTACGCGAGGTGGTCGCCCCACCGCTTCGCCGGGAGCTTCAAGACTCCGTGCCTCGTTGTGCACAGCGAGCTGGACTATCGCGTGCCGTTCGAGGAAGGGCTCCAGTTCTTCACGGCGCTCCAGAGGCAGGGCGTTCCGTCGAAGCTCCTCTACTTTCCCGACGAATGCCACTTCGTGCAGAAACCTCTGAACGCCGAACTCTGGTGGAAGACGCTGCATGAATGGTTCGCCGAATACCTCAAGTAGCGGAGGATCGCGAGCGGGAAAAATATAAACCGGAAAAAGGAACCAATGAAGGGGACACGCGGTCCACCTTCCTCAGAGCTTTTTCCGGTTCAAGATGTCTCGTGCCGGCACGGTTCGAGCGCTTAGGATCACATTTCCGAAGCGGCGCTATTATAGCATAAACGTCACTCGAATTAAACGGAATTCTCCGTCGGCCGCCGCGCGGTGCCGCCCTCAGTGAAGCCTGATCGTTCCATCGCCCACTGCGACGACCTTCCCGGAAACCGCTACCCCCTCGATGGTGCCGCGCTCCGAGTTGACGTCCACGAGTATTAGGCTCGGCCGATGGACTTCGATCCCCTGCTCGATTGTAAGGCGCAGCTTCATGGGGAACTTGAGAATCCGCGCGAGATATCCACCCAGTGCTCCCGCGGCCGATCCCGTCGCCGGATCCTCGACGACGCTGGACGTCGGCGTGAAGAGCCTCGCGTGAACGTTCGGACCCTTCCCTTGGAGGCGGGCGAACATGTAGATCGCGTGAACGTTGTGCCGCTTGATGACCTTGATCGCATCCTCGCTGTTGCACTGGGCGTCTTGAACCGCCCGAAGAGTCGTCGCCTCGACGACGAGGAAATCGAGGCCGTTCGACACGACCCCGCCGCCGAGAACGTCGTCAGCGGTCACGCCCAGCGCCCGCGCGGCCTGCTCCCTGTTCTGGAGCGCCGAGCCGAACGCGGGGAGCGGCTGATGCATTTTCAAGGATTGAATCTTCTTCCCATGCCGCTCGATATCGACCGTGATGGGGCCGACGCCGAGCTCCAAGACGATATTCTCCAGTATCTTCCTCGAGCGCGTGGCGATCACGAATGCAGTGCCGATCACCGGGTGCCCTGCGAACGGGATCTCAACCGTGGGCGTGAAGATGCGCACGCGGGCGATCGCCTTGTCGGTCTTCGACGGAAAGACAAATGTCGTCTCGGAAAAATTGATTTCCCTGGCAATCGCCAACATCTGGTTCGAAGCGAGCTGGCCTGGAGCGTGAAAAACAGCGAGCTGGTTTCCGCCAAGGGGCTTGTCCGTGAAAACGTCGACATGATCATACTTTAGCTCTTTAGGCATTGTTCTTCCTTTACAGCTAAAGGTACTTTTTCGGACCCCCGAGGCCATATCTTACCAGAGCAGGCGAAAAAGGAAAAAGGAAAAAAGCACCGCGCGGCGGCAAAGGAACCCGAATCTCTATTTTTTCTGTTGCCGCCTTTCCCCGTTGAGATATATTTACGTATCGATGCAGGAGAGAGAACCTTTTTCAAAATGGAGGTCAAGCGGCGATGAAACTCGGCAACTTCCTGTTAATCATAGCGTTATGCGTGCCAGTGGCGGCATTCGCACAGGCGGGCCCTGCGGGCCCCCAGGGAAAGAGCGTAAATCCTATGGTTGAGGTCAAGACGAATATGGGC
Organism: Candidatus Krumholzibacteriia bacterium; assembly: GCA_028706585.1. Taxonomy (GTDB): domain Bacteria; phylum Krumholzibacteriota; class Krumholzibacteriia; order Krumholzibacteriales; family Krumholzibacteriaceae; genus SSS58A. Next base: position 9,557 of record JAQTVX010000005.1, read on the forward strand.
GCCTTCACGGTCGAGCTTTTCCCCAAGGAAGCACCTATCACAGTGGCGAATTTCCTCCATTACATCGATACGAAGTTCTACGAAGGAACGACCTTTCATCGCATCGTGCCGGGCTTCGTCATCCAGGGCGGCGGTTTCGACAGGAACATGACGAAGAAGCAGACCGTCGCCCCGATCAAGAACGAGGCAACGAACGGCCTCAAGAACCTCAAGGGGACCCTCTCGATGGCGCGTACGAACGATATCTCGAGCGCCACCAGCCAATTTTTCGTCAACCTGAAGGACAACGCCTCGCTCGATCACGTGAGCGATGCGCAGTATGGCTACGCCGTATTCGGCAAGGTCGTGAAGGGATTCGAAGTGATCACGAGGATCGCAGCGGTGCAAACGACGACCAAGGGTCAGTATCAGGGCGTGCCCGAAAAGCCGGTCATCATCGAATCGATAACGAAGATCGCGCCTCCGCCCCCGCCGCCGGGTGCGCCTCCGGCTCCTCCCAAACAGTAGTTATTGTTCTATCGCTATTGCGGGCGGTTCGCGATGCGGGCCGCCCGATTTGCTGACAGGGCGGTTCCCCGCGGAACCGCCTTGCTCTTTTGAAGAAATGGCCTCATGCGTCTATCGGAAGCCAGATGGAGAACTGCGCGCCCTGGCCAAGATCGCTTTTGCAGAAAATCGTGCCGCCGTGCCCCGAGACCACCTTCTGCGAGACCGAGAGGCCTATCCCCAGCCCTTTGACGTTTCGGTTGCTCGAGTTCGACGCCATGGTGAACGGCTCGGCGAGCGTCGCGATTTCCGATGGAGGAATACCGATGCCATCGTCTTTGACGCTGATCACGATGTAGGATGCGCCTTCGACCGCGCTTGGACGTCGCGCAACGCCTGGAATGATCCCGGTGCCGCTCGCGCGCCAATCGCCGATCGCCACGCCCTCCTCGGCCCCCGGAGAACTCTCCGATATCCTTATGGAGATTTTTATGTTGCCACCACGCCCGACGAAATTGACGGCGTTGTCGAGAACGCTCCGCACCACGATCGCGATCTTGCCGGAATCGATGAGCACCTTTCTGAAACGGGCCTGGTCGTCGACGTCGACATGCACCTGTTTTTCTTCGAGCTCCGGCAGAATTTCCCGCAGGACGTTGTCGACGATAGACGACACCTCCGCTTGCATGAGTTTGTACTCCGTCTTGTTGAGCTCGATGTCATTGAGCGAGAGGAGGTACTCTACCTTGCTCTCGAGCCTCGCGATGGCGTCCTTGGCCATATCGACGAGAACGCCTTCTTCGACCTTCTCCGGCTCCAGCGACCAGAGGGTGCTCTTCAGCACCGTGAGGGGCGTACGCAGCTCGTGCGATGTATGGGTAATGAATTCGCGTTTCACCTCCGAGAATTCTTCGAGCTCGAGTTTCGAGGCAACGGCCGTCTGGTAGAGAAACGCACTCTTGATGGTGATCGAGGCAACACGCGCGAGCATCTTGATGATCTCCTCGTCGAAGCTGCCGAAGGTCTCCCCCGTGACGGAGCCGCTCAGGAAGAGCGCTCCCAGGAGATCTCCCTGCTCGGCGAGCGCGATCGCATGTGAAAAACCCATTGCGACGAGAGGCCGGATCATCTCCTCCTCTTCATCGGCGACCTGCCCCGGGTCAGTGCAGAATTCATCCAGGCGCGCGGGGCCGCCGGTATCCGAGAGCCAGCGAACGAACCCCGATTCGACGGGCACGTTCGGGAGCGCCGCGCCTGCGGCGGTCCCAAGCGATCGATATGCCTCGAGCCGCATATTCTCCGGCACAACGAGGTAGAGAGATGCGCGCCTCACCTTGAGCTGCCCCATGAGCGTCATGAGGAAAAGGCTCGCTATCTTGCTCACGTCGAATGTCGTACCGAGCTTCTCCACGAGTCGAAAGATCGCCTCGAAGGTCAGTCGTTGCCGTTCGAGACGGTCTTCGATCTCCTGGGGAGCCGCTGGCTTCACCGCCTTGTTCAACGCTGTATGTACCACCACGTAGCCCTCCGGATCAGGGGAGCTAGACGCCCCATGCGACGGAATCACGAATCGTGAAATAGTCCTCGAGGTTGAGGAGCCGGAGCACCGATATCACCTTCGGTGTGATCCTCACGAAAACCGCATCCCCTCCAGCCTCACGGACGGAGGACACGAGCCCGAGCAGAATTCCCACGCCGGCGCTCGAGATGAAAGAGACTTTCTCGAAGTCGATCGTCACTTTGAATATCTTCTCTTCGAGGAGATGCGCGAGCATCTTCTCCATGGAGAGAGCTCCCTTCGCATCGAGATCCCCACTCAGAATCAGCTTGTACGATCCGTCACCCATAGGGGTCGGACCGCCTATTTCAAACTGCGCCATTGACTTCTCCTTCCTGCCCGGCGGCGAAGAGCCGCCGGACGAAATCGATTTCCTCAGAATTGTCTTGTTGCAGCCCGATTCGCGGCGGTAGGTGAGGTGATCCGCCATGCGGCGCATCATGATGAGGCCGAGCCCTCGCCGTTTCCGAGCCCCAACGTACTCCTGCAGGTCGAATTCCCCGTCCCCTGCGGGATCGAATGCGCTCCCCCGGTCGATGACCGAGATAAGAAGCTTGTCCTCGGCCCGCTCGAGATCGGCCTGGATCCATTCGCGCGAACCCGGCTCGAGACCATGCTCGACGACGTTCATGAGAAGCTCGTACACGGTGAACCGGACGTCGAATGCCACGGTGCTCGAAAAGCCCATCACATCCGCGAGAAGGTACGCGCAGAGCGAGGCCCGATCGACGTTATCCTCGCTGCCGACGATGAAGATGGAGTGTTTGTGGTCGTTTTGCGAATCCCGCGCACAGACAAACGTCTCGTTCGCTCCGGCCACGTAGAAACCGGGCACGACCCGGGAACCATCCGGAACGATCCACGATCCGTGCCTGAGTATCGCGTTGCGGGCCATGAGCTGCTCGTTCGCTTCGCGGACGGCCCGTGGTAGATCATTGGGAAGCATGCAGGTTATCGACGACACATTGCAGTCCCGAGCGACCATGAGGAGGCTTGCGAGCCTTTCGGGAATCCGCCAGCCTTCATCGCGGCCACAGGCCACCCTCATGGCAAGCGTTACAGGATCAATCGATACGATCTTCATTCCGCACCCATGGCCTTCTGGACCATCATTCGAAAGCAATCCGATCCGGCTGTTCAATCCGTTCGATCGGCGCGTGCCGGGCGCCGGACGGCATCGCATTGATGGCGACGATCGTGAGATCGTCGCTCTGGGGCGCATCCCCGCGGAAGGAGCCGAGGCTCTTCCGCAGCTCGCTCACGAGATGCCGCGCACCGCCGCTCGCCTCGTCGGCGACTACCTTCATGAGACGCTCGATGCCGTACTCTTCCCCATCGGCATTCCGCATTTCGCTCAAACCATCCGTGTACTGCAGAACGCAGTCGCCGGGTCCGAGCGTGACTCGATGCTCTTCGAGACCCCGGCAAAAAATCTCGTCCGGGAAGATTCCGATTGGCTTCGCCTTTGTCGGAAGAGCCTCCGCGGCGCGCCGCGCGCCGCGGCAGATGATAGGCGGCATATGGCCGGCATTCGCGAAGACGAGGCTCCCATCCCGCACGTCGAGGATCCCGCAGGAAAGCGTGACGAACATGTTGCGCTTGATGTCCTTGCGGAAAAGCACGTTGAGATGGCGCAGGAGGGTCGCCGGTTCTTCGCGACTTTGGGCGAGGGCCCGAACGAGAACGCGCACCATCGCCATGATCACGAGGCCCGGCACTCCCTTGCCCGCCACGTCGCCGATGACGATCATGAGATGGTTCTCATCGACCGGCACAAGATCGTAGTAATCGCCGCCGACCTCGGAGGCGGAGTGATAATAGGCATCGACCTCGAAATTGTCTAAACGCGGCAGGCGCGTCGGAAGCAGCGTCGCCTGGATCTCGTGGGCGATCGCGAGCTCACTGCGGATTCGCTCCTGCTCGACGAGGGACTTCTGATTTTCCTCGAGACTCTGCGCCATGCCATTGAAAGTCTTCGCGAGCGTCTGAAGCTCCGTGATCGGTGCGACTTCAATGCGCGTGTCGAGTCGCCCCTGCCCGATAGCCTCGGCGCCCTTCGTGAGCGCGCGAACCGGGCGTGTGATCTGAGGCGCGAGCATGAGCGAGAAAACGACCCCGAAACCGAGCGCGAGAATTCCGATGCGGAACATCCTCGCTTTGATGAGCGAGATCGCCTCGAGCACCTCCGCCTTCGCGTATTCGAGATACACGAAACCGATGGGCTCCCCTTGATCGGTGATGGGAATCTTCACTTCGATGATCTCGTCGTTCTCGCGAATCTCCTCTCCGCTCTGCGCCAACCCTGTCGCGGCTACCCCGCGCAGACCGGCGACCGGTTCGTACGAACGATCTATCAGAAGAACGTCGCGATGACCCTTGATCAATCCCTTGCGGTCGACGACCACGATCGAAATGATGTCTGTTTCAGCCTCCTGAGCGCGTATGACGAGCGGATGGAGCTCGAACTCGGGGTCCTCGTGCAGAAGTGGTTTCGCCGAGCTAAGGGCGAGATTGCGCCCCTCGAGAACGAGCCTCTCAAGCGACTCGGCCATCAGCATCTTCTTTTCGTTCGTAATGACGGTCCATGAAACTGCGGCGACCATCCCCGCTATGACCAGGGTCTCGAGCAGCACAATCTGCATTTTCAGACTGATTGCTTTCATTTGCTTTCACCAGCCGTCAGCGGGTCGTGAGCTTCTCGAGCTTCGAGAGCTCCTCCGTGGTCTTGCCGATGTAACGGATCGCCTTCTCGTTATCGGGATCGACCACGAGAATCTTGTTCCATACCTCGAGCGCCCGTTCGTATTCATGGTCCGCGTAGTATTCCATCCCGAGATACTGGTAGGCCTTCACGAGATAATCCGAAACCTGCTCGTACTGCGGCGCGACGCGATATACGCCTTCCCATTCGGCGATCGCATGAGCGAAGTCGGACCGCGTGAAGGAATCAATGCCTCGTTGGTACGACGGACGCAGCCGTTCGAGATCATCCGAAGATATCTGCACCGGTCGGTTCTGCGCCGCCGCCTTCGCTTGGGCGATTTCCGCTTTTTTCCGGAGCGCCTCGATCTCGGCGATCTTCGCTTCAACGCGCACGTCGGTCGGATTTCTTTCGAGCTCGACCGCCAGCGGCTGAATCGCGGCCGCATAGCGCCCGCTCGCCGCGAGACGATCCGCCGCGACGAACAATTGCTCGTACTGCTCTCGCATCATCTCGCGGGCGCGCGCCAAATAGTCCAGCGCGAGCTCATGCTTCGGATCGAGGGCAAGAACGTCCTTGAAAGCGGAAACCGCCTCGGCCCAATTCTGTTTTGTGTACAGATCGATGGCGTTCGCGAGCGTCCAATCTATCATTCGCTCCGCATTCGAGAGCTCCTGGAGGCGCTGATCGCAGCGCTTGATCCGGTCGACCGCCTCGTCCGACGGAAAGTTCTTCTGCGCCTCCCGGTAGGAGTACAGCGCCTCGGCATACCGGCCCTTCGTCATGAGCGAATCGCCGTCCGCGATCGCGAGCGCGGCTGTCGCGCGGCGGAGACCGTCCTGCGCCGGCTCGTTCGACGGCGACCAGAGAAGCACGCGCCTGAACCGATCAATGGCGCAGGCATAGTCGTTCTGGGCGAAACACGCGCGGCCCTCATTCAAGGCCGTGTTGACGGAACCGTTCTCGTAGCTCGCTATCCTGGTCTCGATCTCGTTGCGAATCTCTTCATCGTGCAGCCGCCGCGCCCGCTCGCTCTTCTCGCTCCGTGAGGCGCCGAAGCGGACCGCGAGCGAGAAGAGATGGTTACCGCCGAGGTCGGTGCTCCGGTACGCGTAATCGAAGAGAAGGCGCCGTGCCTCGACGCCGCACCCGAAGGTCGGGATTCCAGCGTCCCATCCTCCTCGCAGGGCAAAGACGCTCCCCATCCGGTATTCCGCCCCGAGATGAAGGCTCGTTTCCGAAAACCGCGTTTTCTCCACATCGATCGCGATCACGAGACGATCACGAAGTCGCTCCGAGAGCGATCGCCACGCCGAAAAACCGGCCCGTACGCCCCTGGGATCGCCTGCCTCTCGCTCGACGAGCTTGATGGTCGGCTCGATTGCATTCGTCACGGAAATCCCGATCGCGATTCCGTCCACGGCCGCCGAACGAACAGGCGCTTCGAGCCCGATACCCGCATCGAGTCCGAAACCGTTCGCACCATACTGGCCCTGCGTGAAACGATCGAGCTTGAGATTGAGCCCGACGGAGAATCCCCTCACGATCTCCCGCGCGTAGCCGAGCGCGTAGCGCGTCTGAACATCGCTCAGCTCACCGTCCAGGAGCATATTGGAGGCGTCCCTCTGCTCGATGCCGCCGACGCGGAGCTGGATGGCCCCGAACGAGACGACGCCCATCTCCAGGAATGGGTGCGAAATCGCCATGGACGAATAGGTCGCCGATTCATCGAAAAGCGAAGTGTGAAACAGGCTCGCCTCGTCGCGATCGACACGGAAGAGTCCTGCCGGATTCCAGAAGAGCGCGTAGGAGTCGCCCCACACCGCCGCGGCCGCTCCCCCCATGGCGATGCCCCTGCACCCGGCCCCGAGACCGAAGGGACTGATCGTCCCGGCGTCATCACCGGCATGAGCCTGCGCCGAGAGCGCGAGTCCGGCGAGAACCGCCATCGCGGCGGCTCCGCGCCTCATGCGTGCTCCGATGCTTCCGTTGCAAACATCATTGAACAAGGGCGACCTTCCGCTTGAACGTGTACTCCCTGCCGCCCGCCGAAATTTTGAGAACCAGGTAGTACACGCCGTTCAGAACCGTATTTCCGCTCCCGTTCTTCCCGTCCCATGAGAATTCCTGATGCAAGCCCGCGGCCAGAGATTCGTTCTCGATGATCGTCCTGACGAGTTCCCCGGGTATGGTGAACACCTTCACGCTCGCCCTTCCCTCCCCGGGCATATAGAAGGTGATTCGCGTTACTTCGTTTCCGGCGATGAATGGATTCGGGTAGTTGGAAAACGCAGCTTCGACGTTTCGTGATAGGATCACTGTTTTCCCCGAACCGAACGGAAATTCACCCGGGGACGCCACGACGGAGACTCCTTCGCCGGTCGCTTCGTCCCTGCAGAGAATGGCATCGCCCGAGACGATACGAAGGCTCATGGCCTTCACCGGAGGGCCCTCGGTGCTCGTGATCGCGAGCACGAATGAACGCGTCTCATTCTCCCTGACGGCAATCGGGTCGACGAATGAGACGACGATACCGCCGTCAGCGACCTGCGAGTTGGAAACGATCTCCCCTGACTCGTCATGGATACGCAGAGTACTGATAACGAGCGACGGATCTACCGCTTGATCATCTTCGTCGAGAACCTCGAATGCGAAGCCATCGACGAAGACCATCGAGCCGGAAGACTCGTTCCCGCGGGTGAATGCGAGCCTCATGCAGTCGGTCTCGGCGTCCGCGGTCATGTTCGGAGGAAGAAGTCCCGCGGCGTCGAACAGAACTTCTCCTGCGGGAAACACGATCATCCCGAGCCCGCTCGCGACCGGGAAGGAACCGGCGAGCGGAATACCGCTCCGGCCGTCGGTCGCATCCGTGATATCGATCCCCGCCGCGTTCACTTGCATCTGGAAGCGCGAGCGTCCGGGTGCGGCTTTGAGATCGAAGAGGACGTCGAGCGTGTCCGCCTCACCGGGCGATGTCACAAGCGGCGATGCAAATGGCAGTGATATATCGGAGCCATGCAGCGCGTTGATATAGACCGAGGCTTCCTCCGCGGTCCCCTTCAGCACCCTGACGGCGGCCAGAACGTCGATGGGCGCGAGAGGGCTCCCCAGCTCGTCGAGAAGGCGCAGGGTGATTCCGCCGCAGGAGAACGGCGATTCCTGCGCAGCACCGGGATGCGTGAGAATGAGCCTGAGCGCGGCCGCGTTCGTCGTTCCAGCGACGATCCGCTTCTCCATCAACCCCCGTCCCCCGACCATGACGCTGACGAGCGGGTGGGAGAAATGCGATGTATCCGTGATCATCGGGAAGCCGGAGGATCCTCCGGCGGCTCGGACCTCGACGGGCTGCCCGGAGTTGGCGTCCCGGGCCGCGAGGTCGAGCGAGTCATGGAGTGAGATAGAGAATCCCGTAGCACCGGGTTCGAGCAGGCAATCGATCACCGCATGGAGCGTCACCGGCACCCCGGACGCGATCGCTATGGCGGGTTGAACCGAGCATCGGATCGAGGCCGATCCGGCGAAGGTCTCGAGATAGGCATGGGTGTTGCCATCGGAGTCGGCGAGACGGAAAGTCTTGAACAGATTCCCCGCATCGATCGTATCGCCAGTCGCATCCATGGCGGTCAACACAATCTCCGAAACGCTCACCGGAGCCGTCGAGGCGCCACCTCCGTTTTCGAGAATGAGATCGAACGCCTCAACGTCCTCCTGCCCGGTGTTGACCCGCGCCGGCGCCGTGGAGACGAGCTCCACGAGAAGCGCGTTTGCCGGATCCTGCAGGGTAACGGCGCCGGTCCACCACGGAAACGCGGTCCCCGTGAAGGGAACGGCGGCGCCGCCGTTGTGATCGGCGAGATTGATCTTGTCCGACGACGAAATCGACAACCTGAAATTCGAGGCCGCCGGCTCCAACGGAATATCAACCGATATCCGAAACGTCTTTGAATCTCCCGGGTGAAGAATGACCGGCTCGGGAAGCGCGCAGGAAACGACGGGCTGACTGATCGTGTCTGTCGCGACCGAGCAGAGAACCCTGGATTCATCCCTGAGTCTCATTCTCGAAAAGACATCCTCGGCGGGAAGAGACGCCCCGGCTCCGCTCGCCACGAGCAAATCGATGGATTTGAGCTCCACCGACGCTCCGAGGCCGGACGCGGGATTGTACGCGATAACCATCTCCACCAATGAAACGTCGTCCCTGCCTCGATTGAGGCTCACCGGGGCGAGATCGCGCGTGACCACCGTTATGTTTTCGGGAATCTCCTCGACGGCAATCGTATCCGAGAGCTCCATTCGACTCGATTCGGGACCCATTTCCTCTCTCGCGCGGCCGCGGAATACGATCTCGCCGGTCGATTGCGCGCTGAACGTCCATGCGAAGGAGCTATCGCTGTCTTCGGCGAGATCGATGGATGCGGGGATAGGACCGGATATGAGCGTGCATGAGCCGGTGCCCGCGTATTCGAAGCTATCCGGCATCACACCGACGAGCATCGTATCGCCGACATTCGCCGCTATCATGCGGACCTCGAAGATCTGATCCCGCGTCACGGCGGCCGGGACGGTGAATGAAGTCAGGAGCGGATCCGTCGTTATCTCGATCCCGGCCGTGGAGCATACCCGTGCGTCTATCGGCCCGTCATTACCCGAAGAAACGAGTGCACCGCCAACCGGCAGGCAGAGACTCACGCTCCGGCCATCCTGCGCCGTGGAAGCGATATCAACGGTCACGTGGAGAGCCAGCCCATCGGACGGAATGGACTCCGCGATGGGGGTAAACGTTCTCCAGGAGCTCCCGTCCCACACGAGGAACGCCATGAAGTCATCTCCAGAGTCGAAAACAAACTGCGTGCTCCCCGTGTCTTTCCAGAGCTTGACATACCGGATGTCCTGCCCCTCCGAGGCGGTACCGCTGTTTTGTATGGACATCGACTGAAGCACATCCGGCACGTCCGCGGATGTACCGTTGGATGGAAGCACTAAGGACAGGCACGGGACATCGGCGGCTCCCGGCGAGACGCGCTCGTCCGGAACCGCGAGCATCCGTATCTGGGCGCTTACCATGCCGTCCGTCACATCGTCGCCGGCCGAATTGAGCGGGAACTGCCCTTCGATCTTGGGATTTCCCGAAAGCTCTATCGAGCTCTTGTCCGAGACCTGAAGATCGATTAGAACGGAATCGCGTATCCCGGCGATCGCGGTCTCGTACGCGATGAAGAGAAGCGTGCTCCGATAAGGCTTGAGTGTCGTGCCGAGATCCTCGAATGAATAGCCTGTGGCGCTCGACTCCGCGACGCCTATGAGGCTGTCGTTCGGAGGGTCGAAGAGACCGTTCTCGTCCGAATCGGCGTAGGCCTCGACCTTCAGTATCTCGGTCGGTCGCGAGGAACCTATGCTCATGAGCGTGAGCCCCGTGAGCGTCTTCGACTGCTTGTAGCTGTTGTACATTCCGAGAACGAGATTCAGCGCCTGCGTGTCGCCCGGCCTCACGCGCTTGTTGCCGAGGAGGCTCGCGAAGCAGGTCACGCGGTCAGGTACCGGAATAGTGAAAATGCCCGGCGCGATGATCTCGCCGTCGAGAGGGCCGTCATTCCCCGAGGCCACCCCGATGCCCATGAGAGGAATCGCAAGATGTACCGTTCCTCCCGTCTCGACGTTCGTCGGTATATCCATGGTTATGAAGAAACGCGATCCGGGAATCCCGGCAATGGGTTCGGAGAGATCTTCCACTTCGTATGTCTTCGACGCCGTCAGCTCGAACGCGCCGATCGATGCGTCCGCTATCGGATCAAAGGCTCCATCTCCATCATCCCGCCAGAGGACGAAGCGATCGATTTGCTGCGCCCCCGCCGTTCCGAGATTCGTGACCGTGAGCCTCTCGAGCGTGTCACCGAGGCATGCATCGCCGCTCACGAGAAAATCGATAACAAGCACGTTCTGCGTCTGATCGAC
>JAQTVX010000193.1 GCA_028706585.1 Candidatus Krumholzibacteriia bacterium
GTCGGTGCTGGGCATGGACGGCATGCCGGTGCCACTGTGACGGCCGTCAGAGCCCGGCCCGGCCGCTGCGGCCAATCGCCGCGACCGTTTTCAGCCTTCCCTGCGCATCCGGTAGATCGTTCTTCCAGCCATTGCGTAGATGAGCGCTATCCCGGCCAGAAATCCGCCGACGTGCGCGAACCACGCGACGCCGCCCTCGGCCGTGCCGCCGAGCGAGGCAAGCCCGAAGATGAACTGAATGACGAACCAGTAGATGATGATGACGAAAGCGGGAAGGACCGCCATCCTGATGAAGAAGCCGAGAAAAACGAGGGTGAGGACGCGCGCGCGCGGAAACGCGACGAGGTATGCCGCCAGAAGCCCCGAGATGGCGCCGCTCGCGCCGATCGTGGGTATCGTGGAGGCCGGGTTCGACGCGATGTGAAGCGCGTGTGCGGCGAGACCGCTCGCGAGATAAAAGATCAAAAACTTGAACGGTCCGAGCAGATCCTCGACGTTGTTGCCGAATATCCAGAGAAAAAGCATGTTGCCGGCGAGGTGAGCGACCCCGCCGTGCATGAACATCGACGTGAAGAGCGTGAGGAAGATCGGGTGCGGGCCCGGGTAATGGATCATTCCGGCGCCCTGCGTCGCCTGCCCGACGAGATCGGTCATGTGCGCGATCTCGTATGGAGTTGCTCCGTAGGCGGCTACGAAGATGGATCCAAGGCGGTTTCCGAGCGAGAGCTGGTAGATGAAAACGGCGATGTTGGCGGCGATCAGGGAGTACGTGGCGATCGGTCTGCGTCTCGTCGGATTTATGTCCTTGAGCGGGAGAAACACGGCCTACGACATCCTCTTTTCGCGGAGAAGCGCCATCATCCGGTGGGCTGTCAGACGACCTTGTCGGGGACGCTGAGATCCCCGGCCGGATCGCTCTCGCGCGCCGCTATGAGAATGAGCTCCCCCGGGCCGACGTTCGTCACCGCGTGAGGCACTCCCGGGCGGATTCGCACGCATCTGGCCTGCGCCTCGAGGTGAAGCTCCTGCAGCTCGCCCGAGGGCGACCGCCACGTGAGAAGCCCCTCCCCTTCGATGGGGCAGAGCCATTCGGCGACCCTCGGATGGCTGTGATTCCCCCGCGTCGCGCCGGGCACGAAGTGAACGACATGAATGGTCTTCGGATCGATCCTGGTCTCTCTATTCTCCCACGGGAACAGCACCCAGCCGCGTTCGTCGCAGTGCCTGCAGGATTCGATCGAAAACGATTCGATCTGTCCGCCCTTATCGCCGAAAATCGTCTTCTGCACAATGCGCCTCAATTGTCTTGATTCCGGCTAGCATTGTATCCTAACCTGCTGGAAATGCAAGATTCGTTAGAGGCGCGAGCGACATGAATCGGATCCGCCAGCAACCGATCGGAGGATTTGATGGACCCCGCCAGCAAGAAATACATCATCGATGAAATCAGCGCGCAGGAATCGTGGAGGCTCTTCAGGATACTCGCGGAGTTCGTAGAGGGATTCGAGAACCTCGCGAACATCGGACCGGCGGTGACCTTCTTCGGGTCAGCGCGGTCGAAGGAGAACGATTGGGAATATCGCACGGCGCGCGAGCTCGCCAAGCAGCTCGCCGCGGACGGCTGCGCGATCATAACCGGGGGCGGGCCCGGCGTGATGGAGGCGGCGAATCGCGGCGCGCAGGAAGGCGGCGGGGTGTCGGTCGGCCTCAACATCGAGATTCCATTCGAGCAGCGTCCGAACAAATACGCCGACAAGCTCATCGAGTTCCGCTACTTCTTCGTCCGCAAGGTGATGTTCGTCAAGTACTCGGTGGCCTTCGTCATTCTCCCGGGCGGTTTCGGCACGATGGACGAGCTCTTCGAGGCGCTCACACTTATTCAGACCCGCAAGATCAAGCCGTTCCCCGTGTATCTCATCGGCAAGAGCTACTGGGAGGGGTTGCTGGGCTGGGTGAGAGACTTCATGGTGAAGGAGCAGAAGATATCGCCGGAGGATCTCGACATCCTGCACCTCGTGGACGATCCGAAGGAGATAATCGCGGGCGTCCGCGCCGTGCGCAAGGCCATGGATCTCATGTCGTGAATGGGATTCAGCGCGCGGCGAGATAGCCGGTCGCGAGAAGCACTCCCACAAGTACGTAGGTCGCTATCGTGAGAGCGTTGGCCGGCGCGAGCTCCTTCGGGGAGCCGTACTTTCGCCTCGCGATCGCTATCGCCCTGAGCGCGAAGGGCAGGGCGCCGAGCGCGAGAAACGTCGTTCGCGGCATGATCCCCGTGGCGGCACCGATTATCGCGGGAACGAACGCGGACAGCATCATGACACCATAGATTTCCGATGCCTTTCGAAGCCCCACCCGCACGACGAGCGTCCTCTTCCCGACTCGCGCGTCGGCGTTCATGTCCTGGAACTCGTTGATGAAAACCACGGCGGCGATGAGAATGGCGAGCGGAAGCGAGGCCAGAACGCATTCCCAGGATACGCTGCGCGCCTGCACGAAGTGCGCTCCGGTCGTGATCAGGACGCCGAAATTCAGACCTATGAAGAACTCGCCGAATCCGCGGCCGGCGAGGTTGAGCGGCGGAGCGACGTAGAAGACGGCGCTCGCGATCCCTATGGCCCCCAGCAGGATGATGTAGGGCCCCCGCACGGCCGTGAGAACGGCGCCGACCGCGATCGCCGCGGCGAAGAGGACGATGGCCAGCGTCAGCACCGCGCGCGGCGACAGCAGCCGATCCTGGATCAGGCGGCTTCCCCCCGTGAAGGGACGCACGAACTGGGTGTTGAGGGGGTCATTCCCCGATAGATCATCGAAATAATCATTGATGACGTTGGCGCCGACGTGAATGAGAGCGACTCCGGCCAGCGTGAGCCCGAAAAGCAGCGGCTCGATCGCCCCCCTCCGCGCGTAAGCGATCGCGGCGCCCAGGAAGACGGGCATGACGCTCGCGGGGAGAAACTCCGCCCGCAGCTCCTTGAACAGTATGGAAGGCTTGATCATCGTGCTCCTACCGAACCCTCAAGGCCGATGAACGCGAACATGGCGCACAATATAAGCCGTCCAGGCGGTGGATGGCAAATGAAATGGGCCCCCGAAATGGAGAGCCCCGATGATATCTCCATCCCGAGAGCCCAAGAAGTCACACGAGGCCGGTGAGAAAAAAAGCGGAGAGCCAGGCTCTCCGCTTTTATGCTCCGTTATCGGTGACTACACCGCGGGACTTTCTAATTAGTTAGATACCCCAAACGCTTTTGCCCCACACCGACTTGCCCCACACGCTCTTGCCCAGAAGGAGCATCGTGACCCAGAACGTCATGTGTGTGAAGTGGAACATCTCGGACCTCCTTTTTGTTTCCCACCGTTGCTTCTAATGACTTCCGATACCGTACAATATCAAGTCGCGTGCCAAAAGGGATGATGATTCCCTATTGTTTCTCCATGGCCGCAACTACTTGTAATTAAATGAATTAATGGGGATCGTGTCGGCGGGCCAGTGCGACCGCTGCCAGCTCACAGGACCAGATATGTAAATGAAATTTTACGGTGCCCGAGTGTGTTCTGTGTAATTGTAGTATTATCAATACATTGACATGTAAGCAAAATATTACACTAAAGGTAAACAGAACTTTACTTTTTGAGCACGATTCCCGCGGGATCGATCTCTCTATGGAGAATCTCGATCTCTCGCGCGGTGGGCGGTGCCGTGGTCTCGAGGTGCGGGGCCACCTCGATCTCGAAAGAGGTGTTCGCCTCGACGTCCGCCACGGTCACCCCGGGATGCATGGCGATGAGGCGCATGGTCTTGTTCGCGCCGTTGAAGTCGAAGACCCCAAGCTGCGTTATGACCCGGTACGGCCCGGAATTCTTCGGAAGCCCGGCGCGCTCACGGGCGCCGGGGCCGTCCAGATACCCCGGCGTGGTGATGAAGTCGCATTTCTCCACGAGGCGTTTCTTGTCCTGCCGTATGATGATGATCGTCCGCCGGGCGAAGGATCCCACGTCGTTCGCCCCGCCGCTCCCCGGCAGCCGTGCCTTCGGATGGTCGTGGTCTCCGATGACGGTCGTATTGATATTGCCGTGCTTGTCGAGCTGGGCGGCCCCGAGGAATCCGAAATCGACGTAGCCGGCCTGCGCGAAGGACATGACGTCGTGCATGCTGGAGGCCGCGATCGCCCTGTGGAACGTGCGCGAGTCCCCGACCGATATGGGAAGCGTGGGCATGATGGGTCCGATGCCGCCCGCCTCGAAGATGATCAGAAGTCCCGGCGCGTGAGTTTTCTGAGCGAGCATCCCGGCCAGCATCGGAAGCCCCGTCCCAACGAGCGCTGAGGTCTTGTCCTCGAGGAGCTTGGAGGCGACGCAGATGAGGAGTTCGTTTTCAGAGTATCCCTTGTTTTCCATCGCTACTCTTTCCTCCGTTCGAGCCACGGCGCCCGCATCTGCTCCTCGAGCCTTTCGACGCGCCTCAGATGCTCGAGCTTTCCGGCGCCCCCCGCGAGAACGAGATACTCGCCGAAATCCTTCACCCCGAACACGTACTTGTCGAAGAATCTCTTCGTGCCCTCGTCCGTTTTCGACAGGTTCATCCATTCTCCGATGATCTCCTCGTCGAAGAAATAGAGATACGGCATCTGGCAGGGATGCGAGCCGTAGGGGACTTCGACGACGGCGTCGACGTACATATAGGGGATCACCGTGCGCCACGGCTCGCGCCTGATCTCGG
>JAQTVX010000194.1 GCA_028706585.1 Candidatus Krumholzibacteriia bacterium
ATCGAGGATCTGCGCCTTCTCGTCCGGCTTGAAGATGCCGAGTCTCTCAATGAGGAATCTCGCGGCGAACGGCGAACAAACGATGAACGCGAGAGAAGCGTAGAGACGCAGCATGAAGGTCGCGGCTATGCCGCATGCGGTCACGAAGGCCAGCACGACGAGAAGCCGTCCCAGCCCGACGCCGACTCCACCGAAGAATTTCTCGCGCCTCGAGATCATGATCGCCGCGGCCATCTGGATGACGGAAGCAAGCAACTGGGCGACCGCCACGCCCTCGACTCCCATGAACGAGGCGAATATGAAGAAGGTGCCGAAGTAGGCCGCCATCCAGAGAAAATCGCAGAGAACGGCCCATTTCATGAAATGCAGCGACCGCATGGTCGCCGTTAGGGGTGCCGTCACCGCCGCGAGGGGAACGGTGGGCAAGAGGATAAGAAGGATGCGGTACGAATCAACGTAGCCCTTCCCCGAGAGCACGACTATTACATCCCTGCCGATGACCGCGAATAGGGCCGCGCAGAACAGCGCCGCGGCAACCAGTCCCTTCGTGAAAAGCCCGATCCTCCCCGCGATGTCCGCCCATCTCCCCTCCTCGTACACCCTCGTGATCTCCGGCTGCGAGGCGATGATGGGAAGCCCGAGGAATCGCTTGAGCAGAACGTCCACGCGCGAGGCCACGTGAAATATCGATATCGCTGCCATCGGCAGCACCGATGACATCACGAAGCGGTCGACATCGGTGAAGGCGAGCGCCACGATGCTGAGACAGATCGAGCCCGCCCAGTAAGTGAAGAGGTTCGGAACGACGACGCCTTCGACTCCGGCCCGCGCAGGCGAGACGAGGCGCAGAGCTTGCCTCACGAATATGGGGATGCCCGTTATGAACGCCGCGAGATTGAACACGCATATCGCCGCGAAGAGAAGCTCGACCGAGAGCCGTCGTCGCTCAACGACCATATACGCCGTGAGCGTCGCGAGGTACGCGAGCTCGAGAAGCATCTGCATCCGCATCTCGCGGAGCCCGTTGAATGCGCCGTAGAGCAGCATCTTTAGGGCCAGGGTCACGGACGAGAGCGCGAGCCACACGATGAGCTCATGCGAGCTGATGAGCCCTCGGAGTCCGGCGGGCATGATCCGCACCCAGAGATCCGACGTATAATAGAGAGCAACGCCCAACCCCGCCACGACTACCGTGGAAACGGCGAAGACGATAATCGTCTTGCGAGGATCATTCCGCGCCTCGAAGGTCGGAAGGAATCTGATGCATACCTGCGGGAGGCCGAGAAGGATCACGGCGCCGAGCAGCAGGGAGAATCCCCTGAGCGTCACGAAGAGACCGAAATCGCTCCCGCTCAGACACCGGCTCAGAATCGCCAGCTGAAGGAGGGTGAAGACAAGGCTGGCGGCTCCGCTCACCGTGAGGAAGATCGTATTCTCCGCGACCTTCGATCGGCTCACTCCCCGCCCCTCCCCCGCACGAGCGCCCACCATCGCTGTCCGAAGGTGATAACGGGATAACGATACTCACGGGCGCCGAGTGACTCCTTGAAGAAGAGAATCCCGCGGTTGCCGCCACTCGAGCCGAGATTGAAAAGGCGGCAACCTCTCCTGCATGCCTCCTCAATGGCGCTCCTGATGAGAATGGCACCGGCTTCGAATTCGCCTGCGCGCTTCGTCATTCCACCCTGCCAAGCCTGAGCCATTTCCCCGAAATAGAAGTCGATGTGCCCGCCCAAGAGAGCGCCGTTCAAAAATGCGCCCAGGAGAACGGCGCCCTGCGCTCGCCGTCTGAATAGCTCGAGGAATAGCCTTTCGGGATATGGATGGACGCCTCCCCACGAGCGCGATTCTTCAATGTAAATGCGATGGAAGTCCCTGACCTCCTCTTCGGTTTCGAGGGATCGGACCGCGACCCCCGCCTCCTCGCCACGGCGCACGAGCTGGCGGCGCTTGCTGCTCCATTTCTTCCAAACCTCGTCGAAACCCCTATCGATGGAGACGAGCCGGCATTCCGCCATCGAGACGCGCGCCCCGCGCGGGATGCGCGCCGGCGAGTCGCCCCGAAAGAGAACCACGCCGCCGTCGAGACACAGTGGAGAACGAGCCAAGGCAAAGAACCCGTCGAGGAGCGCCTCCCGTGCCGTCTCATCGCGCGCGAGCGGATCTCCGTAGGTTCCAAAGGGAAGGGCCCAAAAGCGCGAAAACGGGCCTTTTCTGATGCGCACGACGGGCATTGCACCGGCGATGGCCGCGCCATCGCGCGCGACGAGCCAGGCGGCGCCGAAACCTGTGAACGATTCCCGAAGAGCGTCGAGCCATGCGGGAGTCTGAAAAAACGTCGCACGGGGAAATGAGCCGAGAAACGCATCCAGCTCCGCAGGCAGGGGGAAATGTTCGAGCGCTACCTTCACCGCCGGTTCCCCACTGTCACATTCGTTCCTCAGAACCGTTGGGATCCTCACTCGGTACGCCGAAATCAGGAATAAGGGAGGCCAGACCCTCGAGTATCTCTTCCCTCCGGCCCTTCCTCGCTGACGCGACGAGCTTCTCGATATTATTCTCGAACCCCTCGCGACCAGGAACGGAGGAACGAGCGAGAAACATCTTTTCCTCGCCGAGCGGCACGAGCTCTTCGCCTGGGGCAACGAGGTGCTCGTGGAGCTTTTCTCCCTCGCGGAGCCCGGAAAGGACGATCGGAATCTCCGTGTTCGGTTCGTATCCGGCCAGAATGATGAGATCCTGCGCCATCTCGAGAATGCTGAGCGCATCCCCCATGTCGAGTATGAAGGTCTCCCCACCCTTGCCGATAACGGAGGCTCTTATGACGAGGAGCGCAGCCTCCCTCACCGTCATGAAGTACCGCGTCGCCGCGGGATCGCTCACGGTCACGGGCCCACCGCGCCGGATCTGTTTCAGGAAGAGAGGAATAACGCTGCCGGTGCTCCCGATAACGTTCCCGAAACGCACCGTGATGAAACGACAGAAATCCCTTTTCGTTCGGGAGAGAGCCTCATTACGAGCGCACAGGTATAATTCGATGAGGCGTTTGGTCGCGCCCATTACGCCGCGGGGATTCGCCGCCTTGTCGGACGATATGAACACGAAGCGAGAGACGCCGCACGCCTCGGCGGCCTTTATGATATTGATGCCGCCCGCGACGTTGTTGATCACGGCCTCCGCCGGATCGCGTTCCATGTAGTGCACGGGCTTATGCGCCGCGGCGTGATAGATGATGTCCGGTGCGCACTCCTTCACGATTCGCATCGTTCGTTCCGGATCGCGAAGATCGCTGATGTATGTCTCCATATTGAGGCGCGAATCGCCGGAGCGAAGCTCATCCTCGATGTCGAAGATGCGGTTCTCGCCGCGCCCGAGAAGCACGAGCGCACGAGGATTGACCCGCGCAATCTGACGGCAGAGCTCGCTCCCGATCGAGCCACCTGCACCAGTCACAAGCACCGTCTTGCCCGAGAGAATCTCGCGGGCGGACTCCAGATCGAGCTCGACCGATTCCCTCCCCAGAAGGTCCTCGGGTCTGACCTCCCTGACCTGTTCGATATGAACTTCTCCCTTGATGATCTCCATGACGCCGGGGACGATCTTGAAGGGAACATTTGCCCGCCGGCAACTCTTTATGATGCGCCGCACGAAGAGACCGGTGGCGCTCGGCACGGCTATGATGACTTCGTCCGTGCCGCTCCGCTCAGCGACCTCTTCGAGATCGATCACCCGTCCGAGGACGCTCAGCGACATGATCTTCTTTCCCGCGAGCCGAGGATCGTCGTCGATGAAGCCGATCACCTCGCTCTCGAGCTCCAGGTGCGCGGCGATCTCGGAAGCGACCATTCGCCCAGCTTCGCCGGCGCCCACGATCAGAACCTTCTTCCGCGGCTCTTTCTTCATCGTACGATCGCAATCCTACGCGTCTCCGACCGACCTCCCGCCGTGACCCTTACGATGTAGATTCCGGAACGCGCCTTGAAGCCATTGAGCGTGAGGAGATCCCATGCCTGAGCGCCGTCCGCGACGTGGTCGGCCGTATGCACCAGTTCTCCCTCGACCGTATAGATCCGTATCGAAACTTCGCTGGATATTCCCGATATCTTGAGGCTCTCGTCCCCCCGGGATATGTGAATGGGATTCGGGTAGAGAATCAGGTTCGAAAGCGGGAGCTCCACCGCCTGTTCCGGAGTGACGTCGAGGCGCGCGATGCCATTGCCAGTGCCGATCCAGAGCACGTTATCCTCCGCATCGTACTGAAGCGCCGCGCACACCGATGACGGCAGCGGAGAGACGACCGAGCTCGAGTAGAGATCGCTTCGCCACGCCAGCGCCGTCGTGAACGCCTCAATCGTCCCGTCCAATTTAATCTCGTTGAGCCCTTGGTTGGTTCCTACCCATAGGTTTCCCGCTCCGTCGAATGCGAGCGAGTACACGCTCGCCCCGAGGAGCCCCCTATCGCCGGAATTCATCTTGGCGGTAAGCGAATCGATGACTCCGGAATCCCAGCTCACGAGCCCGGCTGCCGTTCCGACCCAGATGCTGCCGTCGGCGCCCCGTGCGATCGCGTAGAGATCGGTGCTGGTGAGATCCTCTGGTTCGATGAGGGTCGTCCAGGAATCGCCAGTGAGATCGCTGAGATGCGCCCAATCAAAACCGCCGGTATGCCAAGCCTGAACCCCATAGTC
>JAQTVX010000195.1 GCA_028706585.1 Candidatus Krumholzibacteriia bacterium
CCCTTGCGCGTGCAGCCGCGTCGAAGCGAGACTCGCGTCCGGAACTGGTGCGCCTGGTGGATGTGACCGACGGCGCCGATGAACGACTCGCGGCATGCCTGATCTTCTCATCGGGCCGCTCATCCCTTCGGGACGCCCGGGCGGCGGCGGCGAAGCTGGGGCGAAAAGGGAGGAAAGCGATCATAGCAGCGACTATGGAGGGGATGGAGGCGCATGATGCCGTATGGCGGGAGTTCGAGAACATAAACTTCACTTTCGAGCTTGTCGTCTCCGCCTCATGCTACGCGCAGTTGAAACGCCATCGTCTCGCGACGCTCGTCGTTCAGCGATACGATCCTCGGCTGGGCATCTCCATTCCCGATGCGTTCATGCGCGCGGGAACCGTGCGGTTGATCCGGGATGCGGCGAGGGATGCGGAACGTTTCTACCGTCGCCATGCGGGAGCGTTGGGGCAGGCGGCAGAATATGCTCTGCTGAACGCGCATCGAAGGCGGGCGCTGCTGGGTATTAACCTGAGGGAGCTCTACCATTTCTCCCGTTTGAGAAGCGACATGGCCGCCCAGTGGGAGATAAGAGAGATTTCCGATGAGATGTGCCGCCTGGCGGCGGAGAGAGTGCCCTGCGGGGCGGCGCTGCTTTGCGGCAAGGACGGATTTCAGAAGAAAATCAAGCAACTATGCTTTGACAAGTAACGTGAAATAGTCTCCCTATTATATTGCAGGATAATGCGATGAACGGCTTCATCGACCTCGTCAAGAAGCGCAGGAGCATCAGGTCTTACCGAAGCGATCCGGTTCCTCGCGAAATGATAGAATCGTGCATAGAAGCGGTCCGCTACGCTCCCAGCGCGTCGAACACGCAGGGTTGGCGCTTCTTCATCGCCGAGGGCGAGTTCAAGGAGCGACTCGTGGGAGAAGCGATGAAGGGGGTCGTTGTGCCCAACAAGTTCGCGTTCGAGGCTCCGGTTGTAGTCGTACTCGCGATGAAGCTCAGCGTCGTGACGCACCGCCTGGGAGCCGGAATGAAGAATACCCGCTATCATCTCATCGACGCTGGAATCGCCGGGGAGCATTTCGTGCTGCAGGCGGCGGAGCTCGGCCTCGGCACCTGCTGGATCGGATGGTTCAACAAGCGCGCCGTGCGCAGGCTCCTCGGCGTGAGCGCGCTGTGGGATATCCCCGCGCTCATAACATTAGGATTTCCTGCGGGGGAGCCGAAGCCGAAGAACAGGTTGGCGGCGTCCGAGATCTGCACGTTCAGGAGCGCGAAGCGACCTTGAGATAGATCTCATGGTATTGCCGGGCGATCACCGGCCACTCGTGATTCAGCCTGACGGTCTGTCGAGCCTTCCTGCCGAGTGCTTGCGCCTCAGTCATGTTTGCGAGCACGTGGCTTATGCATCCGGCAAGAGAGTCGGTGTCCGAGACGCGGAACGAAATGCCGAGCCCCTTTGCCACCGCTTCATTCTCCGGCGTGTCGCTGTATATGGTGGGGACTCCGAACGAGAGCCCTTCGAGGAGCGTCATCGACATCGCTTCATACTCGGAAGGAAAAATGAAAAGCCGCGCATGTGCGTAGAGAGCGTAGTATTCGTCCCCCGTCAGAAAGCCGACGAAGGAGACTCCTTCGGGCTTCTGAGTCTTGAGCTCCTCGAAGTATGTGTCGTCGGTGGCGCTTCCGCCGCCCGCAATGACCAGAGGAAGATCGGTTCCGAGCCTCCGGTACGCTTGGATGAGCGTTGTGAGTCCCTTTGTGCGCTCGACGCGTCCGGCGGATGAAAAAAGGTACCGGCCCGGTTCGAGATTCCACTTTCGGAGCCAGTCCGCGGAAGGCGCGTCTCTGAAAGTGATCCCGTTCGGAATGTACTCGACGTCGCGCCCGAATCGCAGGCGGTAGTAATCGCAGAGCGGTTTTGAAACGCACGTCACCGCTTCCGGATAATGGATGAACATGCGCTCCGCCAGCTTCGACACCGTCTTGGCCGCGAGTCCCCATTTTTTTCGCAGGTATGCCTGGCCGTGCGAGGTCGCGACGATGCCATGCCTGGGGCGAGGCAGCCATGCGAGAAGACACGGATCGGTGCTGTGGATGTGCACGATGTCGTAGCGGCGGCGGCGCGCATCCAGGGCCGCGTTCCACATGTGCGATATCATCTCGAGATTCTTGCGCTCGCTCCCGGCAACCGTCAGGATGCGCGCGCCGAAATAGTCGTCGGACGGTTCGGTGTAGCCTTCGTAGCCGTATACCGTCATCTCGTGCCCGAGGGAGACGAGATGCGGCACGAGGGAGTCGACCACGACCTCGACTCCGTGGTGCCCCGGCACTCCCTTTATGCCCATGATCGCGATGTTCATAGAATGATTCCCGGTGTTCATGTGCGGCAATCAACCGGCCTGCCCCGCATGATTCGCAGCTTGTTTCTCAGTACCCATAGAATGGGCTTTATCGGCGCGCGACGCATCGCTGGCACCGCCGTACCCGTCATCCAGCAGTTGCGGTCGCAGACTTTGACCCGGTTCCGGATCTCCTCGGCGCGCGGGCCGTTCCAGATCTCATCGAATGATTGCGCGGCGAGATCACCCATGACCCAGGGCTCGGCGGAGCCGTTGCACGCGAGCACGCGCCCCCAGGGGTCGACGAAAAACGTGTCCGTGCCCGCGCCGCATGGTATGGGCCGTTTCTCGCTCCGAACGTGTGAAAGAAGCCCGAGGTTCAGATACGCGCGGAACCAGTCCTTCACCCTTTTTCTGGGAACGCGGCGGGGCGATCTGAGAAGCGCCTCGATGAAATCGCACATGGCCGAGTCGACCTCGGCGGCATTTGCGATCTTGTTGTCGTTCTTGTAGAAGTAGAAGGAATTGTGGACCACCGCGTTGGCGAGCTCGATGTCCATGGACGCGGCCAAGGTGTAAACGTCGAGGAGATCGCGGCAGTTCTCTCCCGATATCGTCATCGCGAAACCGATGTCCTTGAGGCCGAGACGCTTAAGGCGCAGCATCGTGCGCATCGCCCTGTCGAAGCCGTCCTTGATGCCGCGCAGCTCATCATTGGTGGAGGGAAGCCCCTCGATGCTCACACGTACCGTGATCTTCGGCCATCTGCGGGCGAGTTCCTCGATTCTCTCGTGGAAATAGCCGTTCGTACTGATCTCGAGCCTATTGGTTTTGGGGTCCAGTATCTCTATGATCTCGGGGAGGTCCCTGCGCAGGAGAGGCTCGCCTCCGGTTATGTTGAGGCGCTTCATGCCGGCTGGGATTTTTCGGAGAATTTCAGGATTGAACTCCTCGGACGCCTTGCTCGGATTCTGCCACACCTCGCACATGCGGCATTTGGCGTTGCACCGGTAGGTCGTTATGATCGCGCATTCCATGGCTTATTCTCTGCCTTATTCAGAACGAGCGGATGGCAGAAGTCATTGAAAACAAATTATAACCAAATTCGATTCCCTGCAAAAGACCAATTTTGACTGCTGGCCCCGGGTTTCAACCCCGGCAATTTGCGTTCCAAATCGCACCGTTGTTCTTTCGTGGCCAATCGTATACTATATATGACATGGGCAACAAATTCGGATTTCGAGCGCGCCTCTCGACTGTGATTGAGCGCTTTGCGTTCATCGTGGCGGCGATGATTGTGATCGTCGCTCCCGTTTCTGTCTCGGCTCAGGACGCGTCCGTCGTCTTTGAGCGGATCTCCATCGAACAGGGACTCTCGCAGAGCATCGTTGAATGCATCGTGCAGGACCGCAAGGGATTCATGTGGTTCGGCACGCAGGATGGCCTGAACAAATACGACGGATACCAGTTCACGGTGATGCGACAAAAGCCGCGGGACGCGAACAGCCTGAGTCACAACAACATTCTCTCGCTCTGCGAGGATCACACGGGCCTCATCTGGATCGGGACGTTCAACGGCGGTCTCAACAGCTACGATCCCTTGACGGATAGGTTCACGCGCTATACGGCTAACGTGAACGATCCGAAAAGTCTCAGCAGCAACATGGTCAGGGCGATATTCGAGGATTCACACGGCGCTCTCTGGATAGGCACGGAAAACGGATTGGACAGATTCGATCGCGAGGCTGGGCGATTCACGCAATTCAGGAACGTTTCCGGCGATTCCGGGAGTCTCAGTCAGAATGTCGTACGGAAGATATGCGAGGACCGATCAGGTTTCATCTGGGTAGGCACCGATGATGGATTGAATAGGCTCGATCCGGCCACCGGGATATTCAAGCGTTACCACGCGGCGCATGGCGATCGGAGAAGCATAAGCAATGATGCCGTCAGGGCGCTTCACGTGGATCGTGAGGGTGTCCTCTGGATCGGGACCGAAGACGACCTGAACAGATACGATGCCGAGAAGGATGAATTCTCATATTACCGTTCGATCTCGGGCGATCCATACAGCCTGAGTGACAATAGGGTGTATTCGATCTACGAGGATACGCATTCCGTGCTCTGGATAGGCACGAACGGCGGTGGTCTCGACAGGCTCGACAGGAAGACGGGGCGATTCAACTCGTATCGAAACGACCCTTTTAATCCGCTGACGTTGAGCTACGACGAGGTGTATGCACTTTTTGAGGATCGATCTGGAGTGCTCTGGATAGGAACATGGGGAGGTGGCGTAAGCAAAGTCGATACGAAGAGGAAGCAATTCGCCCTCTAC
>JAQTVX010000196.1 GCA_028706585.1 Candidatus Krumholzibacteriia bacterium
TACGAAGGCGGGAATGGAGGAGATCACCCGCGAGATTCCGAACGTGAGCGAGGAAATGCTCGCGAACCTCGACGAGGACGGCATAGTCCGCATCGGCGCCCACGTGAAGGCGGGGGACATCCTCGTCGGGAAGGTGACGCCGAAGGGAGAAACCGAGCTCACCCCGGAGGAGCGGCTGCTGAAGGCGATCTTCGGCGAAAAGGCCGGAGACGTGCGCGACGCTTCCTTGAAGGCGCCCCCGGGCATGGACGGTATCGTCGTCGACATCAAGATATTTTCCCGCAAGGAGCGGGACGATCGCGGGCGGAGCACCGAGAAGAAGAAACTGGTGGAGCTCCAGCGCCAGCGCGATCTCGAAATACAGCATATCAAGGAGAAACGGCGCGAGCGGCTCGAGAAGCTCATGGTCGGTCAGATGTCGGAGAAGCTCATCCACGCCGAGACGGGCGAGGTGCTCGCCCGCGGAGGGCGCAAGATCACCGACAAGATGCTCAAGAGCATCGACGTCGATCATCTCCATTGGGGCCTTCCGGTGGTGAAGGATCCCAAGATCGACCGTAAGATCCAGTCCCTCATGGAGGCGGCTGCACGCGCCATCGAGAAGGTCGAGAGCAACTACGAGAAGGAAAGCGAGCGCGTGACCCGCGGCGACGAGCTGCCGCCGGGCGTGAGCAAGCTCGTGAAGGTTTACGTTTCGCGCAAGCGCAAGGTGTCCGTCGGCGACAAGATGGCCGGACGCCACGGCAACAAGGGAGTCGTCTCCCGCGCCGTGCCGGAAGAGGACATGCCGCATCTGCCGGACGGCACTCCCGTCCAGATGATTCTGAATCCGCTGGGCGTGCCGAGCCGAATGAACGTCGGCCAGATTCTCGAGACGCATCTCGGCTGGGCGGTCGAGAAGCTCGGATTCAAGGTCGCCACACCCGTCTTCAACGGCGCCACGGTCGACGAGATCAAGAAGCTCCTCAGGGACGCGCAGCTTCCGGAGAGCGGCAAGATCGAGCTCTACGACGGTATGACCGGGGAGCTTTTCGACGAGCCGATCACGGTGGGTCAGATCTACATGATGAAGCTGTCCCATCTCGTCGACGACAAGATCCACGCGCGCTCCATCGGGCCTTATTCGCTCGTTTCGCAGCAGCCGCTCGGCGGCAAGGCCCAGTTCGGAGGACAGCGATTCGGCGAGATGGAAGTATGGGCGCTCGAGGCATATGGCGCATCCTACACGCTTCAGGAGCTTCTCACGGTGAAATCCGACGACGTCGCCGGGCGCAGCAAGATCTACGAGGCGATCGTGAAGGGCGAGAACGCTCCGGAGCCGGGGCTTCCCGAGTCGTTCAACGTGCTCATAAAGGAGCTCCAGAGCCTGTGCCTGGATGTGGAGCTCGAGAAGATAGAGAAGGATTGACGGCGGCGAACGCGCCGCGTATCGGAATACGCGCGGCCGAAAACGGCCCTCGAAACATATACGAAGCATCGATACAACGGCAGGGCATATCGGGCGACGAACGGTGAACGGTTTCCGCCGGAGGTAGCCACTTGTACACCACCTTTTTCGAGAAAGATCGAAACAAGCCCACCGACATCAAGGCGATGAAGATTCAGCTCGCCTCCCCCGAGGTGATCCGCCAGTGGAGCTACGGTGAGGTAACGAAGCCCGAGACGATCAACTACCGGTCGTTCAAACCGGAAAAGGACGGGCTGTTCTGCGAGCGCATTTTCGGGCCGGTGAAGGACTGGGAATGCACGTGCGGCAAATACAAGCGCATCCGCTATCGCGGGGTCATATGCGACCGCTGCGGCGTCGAGGTCACGCATTCGCGCGTCCGCAGGGAGCGAATGGGCCACGTCGAGCTCGCCGTCCCCGTGGCGCACATCTGGTTTCTCAAAGGCGTTCCGAGCCGAATCGGCTACATGCTCGACACGACCGTTCGCAATCTCGAGCGCGTCCTTTACTACGAGTCTCATATCGTCATCGATCCGGGGGATACTGATCTCAAGTTCAAGGAGCTCATAGACGACGAGACCTACAGCGATCTCTTGGACCAGGGCAAGACGTTCGTCGCCAAGATGGGCGGCGAGGCGATCCGGGATCTCCTCAAGATGATCAACGTGGAGGAGCTCTCGATCAATCTCAGGGCGCAGTCCAAGGTCGAGACTTCGGTTCAGCGCAAGAAGGACGTCCTGAAACGCCTCAAGGTCGTCGAGTCGTTCCGTCAGAGCCAGAACAAAGCCGAGTGGATGATCCTCGACGTCATTCCCGTGCTCCCGCCGGACCTGCGGCCGCTCGTGCCGCTGGAGGGCGGGCGGTTCGCCACCAGCGATCTGAACGATCTCTACCGGCGCGTCATCAATCGCAACAACCGGCTCAAGAAGCTCATAGAGATCCGCGCTCCGGAGGTGATTCTCCGCAACGAGAAGCGCATGCTTCAGGAGGCGGTCGACGCGCTCTTCGACAACAGCCGGCGTTCGCGCGCGGTCCGCGGCCAGGGCAATCGCCCGCTCAAGAGCCTCAGTGACATGCTCAAGGGCAAGCAGGGACGCTTCCGTCAGAACCTGCTCGGCAAGCGCGTCGATTACTCGGGCCGCTCGGTGATCGTCATCGGCCCCGAGCTCGAAATTCATCAGTGCGGGCTGCCCAAATCGATGGCGCTCGAGCTCTTCAAGCCTTTCATTATCCGCAAGCTCGAGGAGAAGGGCTACGTGCAGACGGTGAAGAGCGCCAAGAAGCTCGTCGAGCGCGAGCGCCCCGAGGTATGGGATATTCTCGAGGAGATCATCAAGGATCACCCGGTGCTGCTCAACAGAGCGCCCACGCTCCATCGCCTCGGGATCCAGGCGTTCCAGCCGATGCTCATCGAAGGCAAGGCGATTCAGATCCATCCGCTCGTCTGCACGGCGTTCAACGCCGATTTCGACGGCGACCAGATGGCCGTGCACGTGCCGCTCTCGTACGAGGCGCAGCTCGAGGCGCGCACGCTCATGCTCGCGTCCAATAACGTTCTCTCTCCGGCCAGCGGCGCCCCGCTTGCCTCCCCGACGCAGGATATGGTGCTCGGTCTTTACTACATATCGATGCTCAGGGCCGGCGCGAAGGGCGAAGGCAAGATATTCTACAACACGGACGTGCTCGTTTCGGCGTGGGAACACGGAACGATCGATCTCCACGCGAAGGTGAAGGTCAGGATCAACGGCGCTATGGTGACGACTACCGCCGGCCGCGTCATCGCGAACAGGGTGATCCCGGAAGAGCTGGGCTTCGTGAACGAGCTGTTCGACAAGAAGACCCTCTCCGAGCTCATAGGAACCTGCTACAAGCGGCTCGGCAACCGCCGGACGGTGCGCTTTCTCGAGCGCTTCAAGGATCTCGGCTTCAGCTACGCGACTCGCGCGGGCATCACGATCTCGATCGACGATATCATCGTTCCATCCGAGAAGCCGCAGCTCATCGCTGTGGCCCAGAAAGCGGTGAACCAGATCCAGAAGCAGTACGCCGACGGCGTCATCACTGACGGCGAGCGGTACAACAAGATCATCGACACGTGGACCCATACGACGAACAACGTCGCGGACGTGATGCTCGAGACGCTCAACAAGGACCGCGAAGGCTTCAACCCGATTTACATGATGGCGATCTCCGGATCGCGAGGCAACAAGGAGCAGATCCGCCAGATCGCGGGCATGCGAGGCCTCATGGCGAAGCCCCAGAAGCGCATCACCGGAGGCATAGGCGAAATCATCGAGATGCCCATTACGGCGAACTTCAAGGAAGGCCTCACCGTGCTGCAGTACTTCATTTCGACGCACGGCGCGCGCAAGGGTCTGGCCGACACCGCGTTGAAGACCGCCGACGCCGGCTACCTCACGAGGCGCCTCGTCGACGTGGCGCAGGACGTCATCGTGACGGAGTACGACTGCAGCACGATCATGGGAATGGATACGCAGGCCCTCAAGGAAGGCGAAGAGATCATCGAAGCGCTCAGCGACCGCATCCTCGGCCGTGTCGTGGTTGACGACATCATCGATCCGCAGACGGGCGAGGTGATCTGCAAGGCGAACACTCTCGTCGACGAGGACATCGCCTCCGAGATCGAGGAGCGCGGCGTCGAGAAGGTCAAGATCCGGTGCGCTCTCACGTGCGAGGCTAAGCGCGGCGTCTGCGCAATGTGCTACGGCCGAAACCTCGCCACCGGCAAGCTCGTCGATCTCGGCG
The DNA here is from genome assembly GCA_028706585.1 of Candidatus Krumholzibacteriia bacterium. Lineage (GTDB taxonomy): Bacteria > Krumholzibacteriota > Krumholzibacteriia > Krumholzibacteriales > Krumholzibacteriaceae > SSS58A. The sequence goes on from JAQTVX010000196.1 coordinate 4,214, forward strand.
AGGCGGTCGGCGTCATCGCGGCGCAGTCGATCGGCGAGCCGGGCACGCAGCTCACGCTCCGCACGTTCCACGTCGGCGGCACCGCGTCGCGCATCGCCGAGCAAACGCAGAAAACGACGAATCATCCCGGCGTCATCCAGTTCAGGGCGATCAAGACGGTGGTGGATCGCACGAAGAACGTGATCGCCGTCGGACGCAAGGGAGAGATTCTGATCCGCGACGAGAAGAGCGAGCGCATCCGGGCGCGGTTCGGGGTTCCGTACGGCGCCTCCCTCAAGGTGAACGAGAACGATCTCGTGCAAAAAGACGCGATCATATACGAGTGGGATCCTTACTCGGACAGCATCATCGCGGACAGGGGCGGGCGTCTGCACTTCGTCGACTTGAAGGAAGGCATAACGCTCAAGGAGAAACTCGACGATAAGACGGGTCTCAGACAGATG
>JAQTVX010000197.1 GCA_028706585.1 Candidatus Krumholzibacteriia bacterium
GCCGAAACCGAAACCCCCGAATTCGCGCATGAACGCTCTCAGCGCGTCGCTCATATCAAAGCCGCCGCCTGGAGCTCCCTCGAAGCCCTGTGCGCCGGAACCCGAAACGCCGCCGTGCCCGAACTCGTCGTACCGGTGGCGTTTCTCCGTATCCCGAAGAACCTCGTAGGCCTCGGTAGCTTCCTTGAATTTCTCCTCGGCGTCCTTGTTGCCCGGATTGCGGTCGGGATGGTGCTTGAGCGCGAGCTTCCTGTAGGCTTTCTTTATCTCATCGAGGGTAGCGCTGCGACCGACGCCGAGAATCTCGTAGTAGTCCCTTTTTGCCATTCCTCCCCAGACTCACCGTATGCGGCAAAATAGGTCCTGGACCGTTTGTTCTTCCTAATTCCCGCCAACGAAATCCTTGTTGGCTGTCGCATTATACATGAGCTCGGCGATCTTATACACTGCAATCGACAGTTTTTCGGTCGACCTCTTGATATCGTCGATCTCGGCGTTCGGATCCGCAACCAGGTCCTTCAGTGTTTTGAGCGTTTCTTCGATGGCGCGCCGATCGTCCTCCGAGACGTGATCACCGTGATCCTTGAGCGTCTGCTCCGCCGAATAGATGAGAACTTCGGCCTCATTGCGGACCTTGACGATGCCGCGCTTGGTCTCGTCCTCCACGGCGTGATTCTCGGCGTCCTTCACCATGCGGTCTATCTCCTCCGTGTTCAGCCCGCTCGAGACCTTCACCTGGATCTTCTGTTCCTTGCCCGTTCCCAGGTCCTTCGCCGATACGTGAACGATGCCGTTCGCGTCTATATCGAAGCTGACCTCGATCTGCGGAACGCCTCGGGGAGCCGTGGGAATGCCGACGAGATCGAACCGGGCGAGCGTCCTGTTATCCTTCGCCATCTCGCGTTCGCCCTGGACCACATGTATGCTCACGGCCGGCTGGTTGTCGGTGGCGGTGGAGAATATCTGGCCCTTCCGGCATGGTATCGCCGTGTTTCGTTCTATGAGCTTGGTCATGAGGCCGCCGAGCGTCTCGATCCCGAGCGAGAGCGGGGTCACGTCGAGAAGCAGCATCTCGTCGACCTGTCCCGAGAGAACGCCCGCCTGTATCGCCGCGCCCATAGCGACGACCTCGTCCGGATTGACGCCCTTGTGCGGTTCCTTCTTGAAGAAATCCTTCACAAACTTGCGAACGGCCGGTATGCGCGTCGAGCCGCCGACGAGAATGACCTCGTCGATCTCGCTGACGGAAAGGTTGGCATCACGCAGCGCCTGCTGGCATGGATCGAGGGTCTTCTGGATGAGCGGATGGACCAGTTTTTCCATCGTCGACCTCGTCAGGACCATGTCGAGGTGCTTCGGCCCGCTGCTGTCCGCGTGAAGGAACGGAAGGTTGATATTGGTTTCATGAACGGTTGAGAGCTCGCATTTGGCCTTTTCGGCGGCCTCGCGGATGCGCTGCATCGCCATGCGATCCTCCGAGAGATCGATGCCGTTCGACATCTTGAAATCACCGACGATCCAATCTTGAATCGCGCGATCGAAATCGTCGCCGCCGAGAAGCGTATCGCCGCTCGTCGATTTAACCTGATACACACCGTCGGAAAGCTCGAGAATCGAAATATCGAACGTACCCCCGCCGAGGTCGTAAACCGCGATCTTGCCGGCCTTCTTCTTCTCGAGCCCGTAGGCGAGCGCGGCCGCCGTTGGTTCATTGACTATGCGTAGCACCTCGAGCCCGGCGATCTTGCCGGCATCCTTCGTGGCCTGCCGTTGAGCGTCGTTGAAATACGCAGGGACCGTGATGACCGCCTGGGTGACGTTCTCGCCCAGAAATTCATCCGCGGACCGCTTGAGCGCCCTCAGGATCATGGCCGAGATTTCGGGCGGTTGGAAACTCTTATCCTTCATCTGAATGAGGATCTCGTCGTTCTTTCCGCGGCTGACCGAGTATGAAACTCGCTTTATTTCTTCCTGCGCCTCCGAGAACCGCCTCCCCATAAAACGTTTGATGGAGTAGATGGTATTATCCGGATTCGTGATCGCCTGGCGCTTCGCAAGCTGGCCCACCAGCCGCTCGTGATTCTTCGCGATCGCGACAACGGACGGGGTCGTTCGGTTTCCGTCCGAATTGGCGATGATCACGGGCTCACTGCCCTCGATTACCGCGACGCACGAGTACGTCGTGCCGAGATCAATTCCAATTACCTTTCCCATTTAGTGGTCCCTTTCAAGTCCGTAAGCCGCTATCCCTTTTTTCTGGACACCAGAACACGGGCTGGCCTGATGATTTGACCGTGAAGCATGTAGCCTCTCTGGATCACCTGCGCAACGCGTCCTTCCTCGATCTCGCTTTCCACATCACCAACCGCTTCGTGGTATATAGGATCGAACTTCTGATTCATGGTCTCGATCTCGGTTACTCCGGCCTTCTTCAGAATGTCCATGAGACCGGCATGGATAAGTCTGATTCCCTCTTGAAGCTGCTTATCAGCGTCACCCAGATTCGCGAATGCCCTGTCGAAATTATCGATTCCTCCCAGAATTTCCTTGATAAGATCAGCATTCGCCTGTTTTTGAAGCAATTCCCATTCCCGTCGCGTTCGCTTCTTGTAATTTTCAAATTCGGCCGCCAGCCTGAGAAGTCTATCTTCTTTTGCGCCAAGCTCTTGCTTCGTTTTCTTGACCTCTTTGTCGAGCTCGTGCAGCATGGTGTTCTTGCGATGGAGCAGATCGAGCAATTCCTTGCGTCCGCTCCTTTTCATCCGCTTTTGCACGCGAGCGATATCTTCCTCATCTTCCTCGCCCGCCGTGGTTTGAGGCCCGGTTTCTTCCTCCGCCGTCTTCGGCTCGGGAGCAATGATCTCGGGTTCGCTGGCGCTCTCGGCGGGACCGGCTGGAGAAGCAGGCGCACCGGGAGACGCAGGGGCAGCCGCGCCAGCTTCGTCCGGCGAGCCAGTTCGCTCGGAGCCCTCGCGTCCGTCGAGGCTCACGTCGATCGTCTCATCGCTTTCGGAAATATTCCATTCCCTATCCTGCTCCAAAGGGTTCTCCTCCTCTTGGTCTCTGTCATTCTTCCGAGATGTGGACATGGTGCAGCTCCTCCGCGGTTCTGTCGAGTAGAGCGAGAACCAGCCTGTATGCCATGCGGGTCGGCCCAAGAACTCCGAGGAGTCCATCGCAGTCGGCGGTTCTGAACCTGCGAGTTACGACGGCAAAATCCTCGAGCTCGCGCACCTTGTTCTCGCTGCCGATCGTAACCGATACGTTCTCGGTCATTCTGCCCTTGAGCACGTTGAGCATGATGCTTCTTTCGCCCATGAGACGAAGGAGATTCTGCAGCATCTTCGGACTCTTGAGCTCCTGATTGCCGACCTGTTTCTCGATTCCCATATAGCAGTACTCGTAATCATACGGCCAGTCGAAGAGATATCCACTCTCCCGCGAGACCGCCTCGACTATATCCCGATCGATTCCCGCCGCTTCCCGCAGGAAGGCCTCGAGACGTTCGGGAGCCTGATCGAGCGGATGGCCGGCGATTCGTTCGTTGATCATTCGCACGGCGCGATCCACGACGTATGAAGGATAATCCTCGGAGAATTCCACGTACACCTTTCTCACCATGCCGGGCAGGAGCGACAGCACGATGAGCCCGCCCCGGGCCTCGAGCTGCACGATCGCGAGCCTCTCGACGACGCTGTGCGAATGCATGATGCCCATCGATAGCCCCATGTAGTTGGTCAGCTCGCTGAGGAGCTGCGACGTGATCGCCATGACGTCCCGGACGTCGTTCCAGTCCTGGACGACGCGTCTTCGCACGCGCTCGGCTATGGGCCTGCTCAACGCGTTGGCGGCTCCTATCTCGTCGACGTAGAGACGATATCCGCGATCGGTCGGGATCCTTCCCGCGGAAATGTGGGGCTTGCACAGCAGTCCCATCTCTTCAAGGCGATGGAGCACGCCGCGGATGTGCGCCGTGCTTTCTGCAAGGCGGAAGCGGGACTTGATCGTCCGCGAGCTCACCGGCTCGCCGCTTTGGACGAACAAATCCACGACATTCCGCAATATCCTTATTTCATCGGGAGATATGAGGTTCTTATCAACCATGCTTGGCACTCTCCGGGCCCGACTGCTATCGCTCCCCAGAATGTAGGGATTCGATACACCATTGTCAAGAGCGCCGCATGCAAGGTCGAAGCCAAAATGCGAATCAGCGGATAAGATCGCCGATCCTTGAGAAGCGGATCCAATGCCTGTCGTAGTCGAGCGAGAAGTAGATGAAAAGCGCTTTGCCGCGGACGAGCTTCTTATCGAGCGGCCCCCACCAGCGCGAATCATAGCTGTTGTCCCGGTTATCACCGAAGACGAGGATGAATCCCTTCGGAACGGTATAGGGGCCGAAGTCGCGCCCGCCGCCGGCCTCGTATTTGGGATAGCTCTCTGCCTTTTCGACCCCGTCGATGAAAAGATGCGTGCCCTTGAGCTGCACCGTCTGGCCTTCGACCGCGATGCACCGCTTGATGTAATCGGTCTTGCGGTCTCCGGGATACTTGAAGATCACGATATCGCCCGGCTTCGGATCCCTCACCTTCGGCAGACGCACGTTGATGAAGGGTATCACTGAGCCGTAGATGAACT
>JAQTVX010000198.1 GCA_028706585.1 Candidatus Krumholzibacteriia bacterium
CTCTTGAGCTGGGCGCTCTGGGCGGCTTTTCCGACGATGGATTTTTTTCCGACTCCATGAGGGCCAGATAGGAATATGATTCTCTTGGATGGATCAGCCGTTGTCAGACAGCGGTCGATTTCTTCAAGCTCTTTCGTTCTCCCGACGAAAATGCTGTTCACGCGTATCTCTCGCCGGGGCGATAGATCCATGGCCATAATTTCGAAGGATCGAGCTGCTTCTCTTGGACTTTCGAATCTATCGGAAGGATCAATGCGGCACAGATCGAGGATGAACGAAGACAACGCAGATGGTTTCTTCGTGCCTATGCTTGCGATTTCACTATTGAGCTCGGCATAGATCTTTTCAAAGAACGCTTCATCGATCTCGCTTGAAGGTGGAACCTCTTTAGAAAGGATCGATTCGATTAAGGATACTCCCAGGGCATACAAGTCAGTCGCCGGGGATCTAGGAGCGGCGTTGAGCAGAATCTCGGGGGCCAGATAGCGGAGGGTGCCACTCAAGAGCTTGTTTTCGTTTCCTGTTCCAGTGGTCAAACCGAAATCGAGCAGTTTAGCAGTAATGCTGTGGTCTTCGTTCTCAGTGATAACGATATTCTCGGGTTTGATATCTCCATGCAAGATACGATTCTTATGGAGATACGTCAGGGCTCTCAAAACCTGTCTTATGGTCTCGGGGATCAGGAAAGTATTTGTCTTGGCTCTCAGGAAATCTCTGAGATTCTGACCGTTGACGAGCTCCATCGTGAAGTATGGAACATTCTGTGGCAGGACTCCGTAGTCGAAGACCCGGACGAGGTTTGGATGTTGCAGTAGAGAGAGGGTCTTGAACTCCCCGGTAAGCGTTTCTTGTTCGGAAGTTGCCGAGTCCCGGAGGATCTTGATAGCAAGGGTCTGCTTCAGATTCGAATCATATGCCCGGTAGACTTCACCAAAGCCGCCCTCTCCCAGCTTGCCGTCAATTCTGTACCTCGAAGGCAATCTCTCGACCGGTTTCATGAGGTCATTCTACGGGTGGCGGTTTCCAAATGCCAATAAAAAACCCTCCCCGAAGGGGGAGGGTTCGAGTAAGGAATGGAATTGCTTTCGCTATGGCCCCATTCTAGTATTACCTATATCGGCATATTCACTGAAGTGCTCCAGCTCGGCTTTCAATGTGCCATCTTCCACGGAGCCTCCGATGCTTTCCCACAGTCCGGTCGCATCGTTGAGCCAGAGCACGTCCCAGTCCTCACCCGCCGCTGAGACCTTGTCCAGCGACAGCGACAGGATCACTTCCGCCTTGAACTGGATTCCGTGCGGGCTGAGGCGGACCACCGCCTTCGGGAACTCGGGCATCTCTATGCTGATCTCCGTGTCTTCCTCGAGCGCGCCGGGCGCGAAGTATACGGAGTAGTATTCATTGCTGACGACTCCACCGTCTCTGGCTGAGATCACAGCAGAGGCAACGGCGCTTCTCATCGCGACGTCGGTCCCTTTGGAGGCGGATAGAAGTGTGGCGAACTCGGGGTTCTCTACGCCGGGCATGGTAGGGGAGTTTGAGGGGGCGACAGGAGAGTAGGTCCCACACCCAAAGGTAGCCAGTACGCTGAGGAAGGTTGCCGCCGTCAGAATTCTGATGGCTTTTCTTGTCCCACACATTCTACCCACCTCCTACGGGGGTTAGAGACTTCTTGATCACTCGCTATGGGGATAAGGCAATGCAGGTGCCATGGATTAACACGGCGGCGCTCAGGGGGGGCCGCCGACGAAGATCTGGAGCGCCCCAACCACCATCACCCTTGCGTAACTGATTGCGCCACAATGTATAAGGCCGTCACAGCCACCGGCTGCATAGCCGCCCCATCCGCCCTAAATGCCTGAAAATGAATGGCACGGGGCTGCCTCGGGCCGATTCGGTCTGTCGGATTTTTCCTGGTGATTATGGGGTTTACGGGGGTTCGGCGTGAGCGCGGCGGCTATGCTCTGCTATATCAATCCTTTATAGTTGCCGGCTCAAATGATCCATTTTGGAGATTTTTCTTCGAGGCCGCCTGATCGATTCCGAATTTCTTCATCTTGTACCTCAAGGTTCCTCGTCCTACCCTGAGAAGCCCCGCTGCTCTCGTGATATTGCCCTGCGCCCGGGCCAGCGCGGCGACGATCAGCGCCCGCTCGACCCCGTCGAGCGGCACCCCGTCCGATGGAAGATCGATGACGATTCTTTCCGATTCTTCCTTGAGAGGCACCGTTATTTCCCGTTGTTCCCTCGAGAAGGGAAACTCCGCCGGCTCGATGGTGCCCGTGGCGTTCAAGAGGACCGCTCGTTCGATGACGTTGATCAGCTCTCGAACGTTCCCCGGCCAAGGGTAGCGCTCAAGGGCCTCGATCGCCTTCTCGCCGATGGCGATCTCGCCTTTGTTCATCCGTGCGGCGAACTGTCGCGAGTAGGCCAGCGCTATGGGCCGGATGTCCGCGATCCGCTCTCTGAGCGGCGGGATGCGGATCTCGACCACGTTCAAGCGGTAGAACAGATCCTCTCTGAATCGTTTTTCGTCGACCGCCGCCTTCAGGTCCCTGTTCGTAGCCGAGATGACCTTGACGTCTACCGGTAGAAAGCGCGTGCCGCCCACCCGCCATATCGTTCTCGAATCGAGGAACTTGAGGAGCTTGGCCTGGAGCGAATAGTCGATCTCGCCGACCTCGTCGAGGAAAATGGTGCCTCCGTTCGCGCATTCGAACAGCCCCATCTTCTCCTCTTTGGCGTCGGTGAACGCCCCCGACTCGTGCCCGAAGAATTCGCTCTCGAGAAGGTTCCGCGGGATCGCCGCGCAGTTGACCTCGATGAACGGACCTTCCCTGCGCGGGCTCGCGAGGTGCATCGCCTTGGCGAGCGCGCCCTTGCCGGTTCCGCATTCGCCCGTGATCATGATGGACGTCGTGTCGCTCACGGCGACCTTGCGCGCGAGCTCGATCACTTCGATCATCCGTTCGCTAACGCCGATGATCTCCTCGAAACCCTCGCGCTGCCTCGAGCGCGTCTCGAGCGCGCTCTTGCGGGTGCGCCTTCCCACGCCCTGCGCGACCATCGATAGAATCTGCGTGACGTCCTCGCTGCGGCACGGCTTGCATAGAATGTGGCGCGCGCCGAGCATCAGGGCGAGCCGGTCCGCCGCCGGGCATCTCTCGTCAACGAGGAGGACGAGCTGGGTCTGCGGATGATCCTCGCGCCAGCCGCGAAGGACCGCGATGTCCGGGTCGTCGTCGATCGCACGGCCGCTCTCGCCCAGCGAGAAGATGAGCATCTGATACTCCCTCCTGTGCCGGGCCGCGGCAAACTCGGCGATCGAAGCGAATCCGACGGCCTTCCAGCCGCACTCCTCGCAGAGCCTGGCGAGGGCTCCGCGGGCTTCGGCCTCCGCCTCGATAATGCTCACGTTGAGATTTGACATTGTCGGTTTCCCTGCATGCCGATCGATCCGGCGCCTTCACGTTTCAGGCTATCTCCATGGAAACGAGCAAGATGCGTGCCTCGCGCATGAGTATTTGAAAGATGCGCGGCAATCTGATATCTTTGAAAAGGTTATCGTGTCAGGCATCTCTGGGTAATTCGCAAGGGGTGTCCCGCAAATGAAAATAGCACAATTCGGCGCATGCATGCTTCTGCTGGGCCTTTTCGCTGCGATCTCCGGCTGCGGCAACGACACGGCCACAATTACGGTGGAAGCGCCCGATATCACGTCCCTGCAGCCCGACGCGGCGGAGTACGGCGATACGATCGTTGTCGCCGGCACCGGCTTCGGATCGGATCCTGCGACGAATCTCATCGTCATATCGCCCGACAGGTTTTCGGATGCGGCCGCGCGACGCACCATCGTCCCGTTCGGTGGATCGGCGACCGAGCTTCGGGGGATAGTGCCCGACGGCTCTTTTGCCGGCAGCGTCCGCGTCGAACATACGAGCCCAATGGGAGGATCGTTCTCGCACATCATCCGGTCCGCATCGGCCACTTCGAACAAGCTGCCCTTCAGTGCGCAGCTCCTCACGGGCGACGTGGGCAAAGCGTTCTTCTCGGGCTCGGACTACGGGTTCTCGATAAATGCCGGGGCCTCGAGCGAGGATTATCTGGTCGTGCTTTTCAGCAGCGCGGCCGCGCCCGACAATACATGGAGCTATCTCTATAATATTACGGCCCAGAGCGCGACGTCTGTGGCGGCGCAGCCTTCAGGAGCCGATTCCAATTCACTGTCCCGCGCCGGGGCGCGTCGGGGCGCCGCGTCAGAGGCGGGACAGACGGCGCTCGACATGGGACTGATGCGGCAAGATTTCCGGAAGCGCGCCGATGAGGAGATATTGAATCTCTTACGGAAATCCGGCGGCGCCTCGGGCGCCTCGCGGCCGAGCGGGGCGTATCATTCGGCCATATCGGGCGGCGGCGCCCCGGCGCAGACGGCCTATTTCCAGGTTCTCATCGACCCCGAGGTGAGCGTTCTCGACCCCGACAACTTCAAGACGGTCGCAGCCGACCTGAAGTACGATGGCGATCACACGCTTCTCTACGTCGATACCAGGACGCCCGTGGCCTGTCTGAGCGATGACGATGCCGTGGATCTCGGCCAGCTTTTCGACGAGAACATCTATGCGACCGACAG
>JAQTVX010000199.1 GCA_028706585.1 Candidatus Krumholzibacteriia bacterium
GGAGCACTTCGAGGTGCTCCGTCTCCTCGGCGTGAAGGGCGCCGTGATCGCGATAACCAAGGCCGATCTCGCCGACGAGGAGATCCTCGAGCTCGTCGAGCGGCAGATACGGGATCTCGTCGCCGGAAGCGTTTTCGAGCATTCTCCGATCATCAGAACTTCTGCCGTGACCGGCGAGGGGCTCGCCGGGCTCAAGGCCACGCTCAAGACCCAGGCGCTCGCGCTCGGCGAGCGCCTGGCCGTCGATTTCTTCCGCATGCCGGTCGATCGCGTGTGGACGAAGAGCGGCATCGGCACGATCGTCACCGGAACCGCGTGGAGTGGAATGGTGAGAAAGGGCGATGAGCTCGTGCTCGAGCCCGGCGGACGGAGCGTCCGCGTGCGCGAAGTGCAGAGCTTCGAGCGATCGCTCGAAGAGGCCGCGGCGGGCATGCGCACCGCGCTCGCCCTTCATGGCGTTCGAGTCCAGGAGGTCGAAGCCGGCATGCAGGCGCTCACGCCCGGCGTGCTTGCCCCGTCCAACATGATCGATGCATTCATCGAGGTGAGCAGGCTCTCGGGCGGAGCGATCAAGAGCAGACAGCGGCTGCGATACCATCATGCCGGCTCCGAGATACTGGGCAGGGTGGTGATCCTCGAGGGGGAGACGATCGCCGCCGGCTCGTCAGGCTACGTTCAACTCAGGCTCGAGAGGCCGGCCGTCGCCCGCCGCGGAGATCGTTTCATACTGCGCTCGTACTCGCCGCAGCACGTCATCGGGGGCGGGCGGGTGCTGGATCCGAATCCGGTGAAGCTCACGGCTCATTCCGCGTCGGCCGCGCTGAGCCGTCTGAAGATATTCGACTCTGCGGCGGCGGAGGAAGTGGCCGCCGCGTGCGCCGCGATGGGCGGCGTGCGGGGTTTTCCAGTGAACGGGCTCACGCGCTACGGTCTCGCGCCTCGCGCGATCGGTGAGGCATGCGCCGCGCTCGCGAAGGAGAGACGCGCTATCGAGATCGAAAAACGCCTGTACGCCTCCGACGTCGTGCGCGACGCGGAACGCTCGCTCATCGCGTGGATCGGCACGATCTCGGCGGAGAACGAGCTTCTTTGGGGTGTCGATCGCGGAGAGCTCAAGGAACGATCGGGGCTCGGCGAGGGTCCCCTCTTCGATTTTCTCATTGAACGGGGAAGGAAAGGCGGCGTGTTCTTTCTCAAGGGTGCTCGCGTACGGGTGGGGAGCGGCGAGCGGGAGCTCTCGGCAAATGACGAGAGGGCGCTAGCCGCCTTGCAAGCGCGCGTTCTGGAGGCTGGCTTCGCGTTCGCCACAAAGTCGGAGCTTCTCGCGATCGTAAGCGACGAGAAGCGCCTGGTTTCCTACCTGCATATCCTGTCGGACAGGGGCTCGATCGTGCGCATCTCTTCCGAAGGCGTGATGGACGCCGAGCGCCACAGGGAGCTTATCGAAAGAATCAAGGAGCGCCTAATCGCGGGCGGGGCCGTCTCGGTCGGCGATTTCAAGGAGCTGTTCGGCTTCTCGCGGAAGTACGCCGTGCCGATTCTCGAGCACCTCGACCGCGAAGGCTATACGAGGAGGGAGGGTGACACGAGAAAAGCGGGTCCGAAGCTCGTGTGAGAGCATGATGAAGAATGTAAAGCGGAGAAAGACGAGAGCCGTGCGATACGGCGACGTCGGCGTCGGCGGCGGTTTTCCCATAACGATCCAGTCGATGACCACGGCGCGCACCGCGGATGCGCGCGCCGTCATGCGCGAGATCCGCGCCCTCGCGCGCGCCGGCTGCGAGCTTGTCCGCGTCGCGGTGAAGGACCGTGCCGACGTCGAGGCGTTGAGCGCGGTCTGCGCGAGGAGCCCAATCCCCGTCATCGCCGACGTTCATTTCGATTATCGCCTCGCGGTCGCTTCCGCCGCGGCGGGCGCAGCGGGGCTCCGCATCAATCCGGGGAACATCGGCGGCGCGGACAAGGTCAGGCGCGTCGTGGACGCGGCCGCGGCGGCGGCGATTCCCATTCGTATCGGCGTGAACTCGGGGAGCATCGAGCGGGACCTTCGTTCGCTCGCGCGCATCGATCCAGCGGGGGCGCTGTGCGAGAGCGCCGCGCGGAGCCGCGATCTCGTCGAAAGGATGGGTTTCCGCGAACTCGTTTTCAGCCTCAAATCCCCCGATGCCATGGTGACGGTGGAGGCGAACCGTGCATTCGCCGCCGGCAACGATTACCCGCTTCACATAGGCGTCACGGAGGCCGGACCCCCGCTGAGCGGGGCGGCGAAATCGGCGGTGGCGCTGGCGCTCCTGCTTCGCGAGGGGATCGGCGACACGGTGCGCGTGTCGCTTTCCGGGGATCCGGTGAGGGAGGTCACGGTCGCGGCCGCCGTGCTGTCGGCCCTGGGGCTCAGGGCGGATATCACGCGGATCGTTTCGTGTCCGACCTGCGGACGGAGCCATATCGACGTCTCGAAAATCGCCGCGCGCCTGGAGCGCGATATCATCGGGCTGCACATGGGGGGCACGGTCGCCGTGATGGGATGCGAGGTCAACGGTCCAGGCGAGGCAAAGGACGCCGACATCGGACTGGCCGGCTCGTGCGGCGGCGCGATTCTGTTCGAAAAAGGCAGGGTCGTGAGGAGCCTGAAGGGGAACATTGCGGAGGAATTCATCTTCGAAGTCCGCGATTTCTTGCGGAACAGGGGCGATTAAACCGGCCGCTTCGGCGGGCGATGGAGAAATACTTCTGGAAAAAATCGGTCGAAAGTGCTAATATACGTTCGATTATCCGTATGGGTCATTGATATGGCTGCCCGAAAGAGATACTGCTTGAGACCCAGAGGGTTGGTGAAATGTGCTCCCGAGAGGGAGGAGAGGAGGTCGTTCATGAAGGGCAGCAAGGCGATCCTGGCGCTTGCGGCGCTCCTGGTCATTATCGGTGCCTCGACCCTATGGGCGCAGAACAGTTACGCGCTGATGGCCAGCAAGACGATAAGCCCCTCGAACCCGACGGTCAGGTTCGACAAGGTTCTCTATTCATTCACGGTCGATGATTGCTACAGCGTGTGCTTCGCAAAGCTCGACGGATCGCATGTGAAGCTCGCGATCAAGCCGCTTAAGGTCAAGCCGCTGCAAATAGTCACCATCCAGTGGGGCCCCTTCGAGCCGCAGTCGCTCGACATCGACAGCTCCGCCGGGGGAGACACATTCCTAATCGATACGGAGACCGGCTACGCCGAGAAGTAGCGGTCCCGCAATCGACCTCTTTTGATGTACAGAGCCGCCTCCCGCCCGGAGCCAGCAGCAGAATGCATCATATGTCCGGAAGATAGCATTCTCCCATGCAGGGGGTTTTCGCGCGCCGCGCCTCCGTGGCCGCACGCGCGCCGTGCCGCTGTCGCTATTCCTCCGGAAGGGCGGGTTTGACGAAGATCGTCTTGCCGCGCGAGCAGAGCGCAGTGCCCGCCTTCGATTTCCGCGGTCTCCGAACATAGCGTTTCTCGGCGTAGATCACCGGCACGGTGGAGGAATTCCGCGCCTTGCTGTAGTAAGCCGCGATCGAGGCGGCCCGCTCGATGACGGAGTTCGGCGTCGATCGGTGGGCGCCCTTGAGAATGACGTGCGAGCCGGGCGTTCCCTGGGCGTGGAACCAGAGATCCGCCGGCGAGGCGAACTCGTGCGTCAGGATGTCGTTCTCCGCGTCGCTCCGCCCGACGTACACCGTGTGCGACGCATCGATGACGAAGCGGCGAAAACGCCGGGCCGCTCCCGCTTCCCGCTCCGCCGCGCGAGGCGGCAACTCCCGCGGGATGATCTTGATGAGCTCGGCTGGGCTCTCGAGCCTTTCGATGCGATCGAGGCGATCCCTGTCTCGCGCGCTCTCGCGTTCCGTCTCGCGTTTGCGGTTTCGGATGATATGAGCGCCCTTTTCCCCTTTTTTGGCCTTGTTGAAATAGAGGCGGATGTTCCGATCGGGGGAACGGGCCGGATCAAGCGGGATCTCGACTTTGCGCTCTCCCGAGAAATCCTTTACGACGATTTCCTTCATTCCCGCTTGCAGCAGGTGCCGGTAGGTAGCGAGGAGCTCTCCGTAGTGGCGGTATTCCCCGGAACGCTGCGCGTCGTCGAGATCCTCTTCGAGATTGCGCCCAAGCCGCGCGAGGCGCTTCAGCTCCTTCGAGATGCCGGCGGCGGCCTTGCGTTTCAAGTTCGCGACGTACGACGGGATGACGACCGCGTCCGCCCGCGCGCCGACGGCGTCCAGAAAGTCCTTCTTCCGCTCGCCGCGCTCTTCTATCGGAAGCTCGATCGGGTAGAGCGCTCCCAAGCCCGCCTCTCCTTCCTCGGGAAACTCATAGAGGTGCCACGTCCATGCGCGCGAGGCGATCCTGCCGGCGACATCGGCCAGCATGGGCCAGACCCTCGCGACATCGCCCCCAGCGCGCTTCGAAAGAACGCTCGCGAGGACGGGATCAATCCCGCCGATCGACGATGAGAGGGCCAGGGCGGCTGTCCTCGCGTCTTTCCAGCGGAGCGTGTGCTCGGGGGCCGACACAGAGGGCTCCGCGCGGATGGTTCCGTGCAGCAGCTCTTCTGGCGGCTCCGCCGGAAGCTCGAGAATGGAATACGCCCTTCTCGGGAGC
>JAQTVX010000200.1 GCA_028706585.1 Candidatus Krumholzibacteriia bacterium
CGCGCATTCTATACTGCACCGAAACCTTCTCTCGCGGGAAGGACCGTTTTTTTCCGGAGGGCTAGTCCTAATTGGTAAGGCAGCGGACTTGAAATCCGCCGGGCGATGAGCCCATGGGGGTTCGAATCCCTCGCCCTCCGCCATAATAGAAGAGTATTCTGGCCGATGGGCGGAGAGGTGGCCGAGAGGCCGAAGGCAATCGCCTGCTAAGCGATTGCAGGGATAAAACCCTGCCGTGGGTTCGAATCCCACCCTCTCCGCCATGATGAGCAAGGAGGCGCCATGGCTCAGTTGTACGTGCTGAAGAAGATCCCGCTCTGGCCGGTGATCAGGATTGCTTTTCTCATTTTTATCATCATCGGCATCGTAATAGGGATTTTCTACGCCGCGCTGCTTTCGACCTGGGGCGCATTGATGAGCTCCTTTGCCGGTTCATCGATCGGGGGGGAGTTCGGCGTTCTTCGAAATCTCGGATTCGTGCTCATTCCCGTGATAGCGATCATGTACGCGGTCTTCGGCACGATTGTCGTTGCGATTTGGGCCTTGATTTATAATTTTATAGCCTCCGTTGCCGGAGGGATCGAGTTCGTTCTCGACTCGTCCGGCAAACAGGCCGCCGCGGCACCGCAGATGCCCGGCTCCGGCGAGAGCGCTCACGTGCCGCCGGACAAAACGATAGCGTGATTCTGAAGCTTCGTTGCGCCCATAGCTCAACTGGATAGAGCGTCTGGCTACGGACCAGAAGGTTGGGGGTTCGACTCCTCCTGGGCGCGATTTTTCTTTCCCGGCCATTTATCGCGCAATCACCAAAGGATAATTTATCAGAGATAACAAAAAGGGCTTGACCCTGCCGATTCTATCGATTACGCTATCCTGCGAGGATAAAATGGGGTATGGGCGGCGGGTGCAGAAATTCGAAATTACTTGGCCCATAGACAGTTGCACTCACTACGAAGGGATCGCGTATGATAGAGATCAGAACCCATGGCCGTGGTGGACAGGGGGCCGTGATCGCCTCGGAGATTCTCGCAGAGGCATTCTTCCGTGAGAAGAAATTCGTGCAGGCGTTTCCGGCTTTCGGCGTGGAGCGGCGCGGTGCTCCCGTGGTTTCGTTCACGCGCGTCTCCGACGGCGAGATCCGTGAGCGCTGCGAAATCTACGAGCCGGATCACCTCATCGTTCTCGATCCCATTCTTCTCGACACGATCAACATCACGACCGGCCTCAAAGAGGGAGGCTGGATCGTCATCAACACGAACCGCGAGTCCATGGATAACGAGGCGCTCGGAAAGTTCCACGTCGCGACGGTGGACGCGAACAAGATCGCGCTGAAATACGGGCTGGGCTCGCGCTCGGCGCCGATCGTCAACACGGCTATTGTGGGGGCCTTCGCGGGCGCGACGAAGCTGGTTGGGCTCGATGCGGTGCTCGATGCGGTGGAGGAGTTCGTTCCGCTGCGCAAGGAAAACAACCGGAAAGCCGCGGAGGAAGCATATCACGCCGTCGCGTTCATCTCGAAGTGACTCGCGCGCACGAGTAGATTCATTCGATCGAGCTTCCACATTACGCAAGAGCTGGAGGGTCCATGGGAGAGAAAATCACCTTCAAGAGCTTCAAGGAGATGCCCCTGTGCGCCATGTCGATCGCCGATATGACGTACAACTTCACGGGCTCCTGGCGAAACGTGAGGCCTTACTACGATTTCAAGGTCTCTCCGTGCCGTCTCGGGTGCCCGGCGGCCGAGGATATCCAGCGATACATATATCTGGCGACGCAGGGAGATTTCGAGCAGGCGTGGAAGGCGATCATCGAGTCCAACCCAATGCCGTCGGTGACGGGCCGCGTCTGTTTCCATCCGTGCATGGAAAAATGCACGAGGAAGGATTACGACCAGGCGATCAACATTCCGGCGGTAGAGCGCGCGATAGGCGACATGGGGCTCGACAATCCGAAATGGATCAAGAAGGCGCGCGCGACGAAGAAAGAGAAGATCGCCGTCATCGGCGGCGGGCCTGCGGGGCTCTCGTGCGCGTTCTACCTTGCGCGAGCGGGGTATCCGGTCACGATCTTCGAGGCCGCTGCGGCGCTCGGCGGAATGCTTCGATGGGGAATTCCAGAATACCGCCTGCCGAACGAGCTTCTCGACCGCGTGGTTCAATCGATCCTCGAGTCGGGTCCGATCACGGTGAAGACCGGAACGGCTCTGGGGACGGACGTCGCCCTCGACATGCTCGAGAAGGAGTACGCGGCCGTCTTCGTCGGCGTCGGTCTCACGCGCAGCCGAGCGATGGGCGTCGCCGGCGAGGAAGGCCCCGGCGTCGAGCATGGTCTCGAATTTCTCCGCAGGGTCAACGGCGGCGAGAAGGTTGACCCCGGAAAGTCGGTCGTAGTCGTGGGAGGCGGCAACACGGCGATGGATGTTGCCCGGTGCGCTCGGCGCGCGGGGAGCGAAGTCACGGTCGTTTACCGCCGGACGATGAACGAGATGCCGGCGATCGCCGACGAGATCGAGGAGGCGGAGAAAGAGGGAGTGTTCTTCCACTTTCTTGCCGCGCCCAAGACGATCACGCGGGGCGGCTCCGGTCGGGTTACCGTCGTCTTCCAGCAGATGAAGCTTGGTCAGCCCGACGAATCGGGCCGCAGGCGCCCCGTTCCCGACGGCGACAAGACATTCACGATGGAAGTCGACAAGTTGTTCACGGCGATCGGCGAGGAAGGGGATGCAGCGTCGTTCGGGAAAGCCGTCGAAACGGACGGCGCTCTCATCCGGACCAAAGGCGCCTTCGGCGAGACGCTCAAGGCGAAGATATTCGCGGGCGGCGACATCGTTACTGGCGCCGCGAGCGTCGTCGAGGCTATCGCAGCCGGCCGCAAGGCCGCCGAGCGCATCGGCCGGATGCTGTCGAAACAGCCGGAGCCTGCCGCCGAGGAGCCGCGCACGATCAGCATCGAGAACATCAATACCGCATACTTCTCCAAGGCGAAGCGCACGCTTCCGCCGCGGATTTCCGTCGAAGCGGCGCTCGAGGGGTTCCGGGAAATCCACGCCGGATTCGACGAGGAGCTGCTGGGTCGCGAGACCGCTCGCTGCTTCTCGTGCGGCGTCTGCAATTTCTGCGACAATTGCTGGGTCTTTTGCCCGGACGTTGCGGTCAAGCGCCTCGATGACCAGTACGAATTCAATTACGATTACTGCAAAGGCTGTCTCGTCTGCGTGACCGAGTGCCCGCGCAGCGCCATATCTACGCGGGAGGAGGGACGATGAAAAAGGTTATCATGGGTAACCACGCCGTGAGCTACGGCGTGAGGGCGTCCGACGTGAAGGTGATCTCCGCGTACCCGATAACGCCGCAGACCCAGATAGTGGAGCTCCTCTCCGAGATGTGCGCGAAGGGCGAGCTGGAGGCGAAGTTCATCGCGGTCGAGTCCGAGCACAGCGCCCTGACGGCGTGTGTGGGAGCCTCGGCGGCCGGTGTGCGGACGTTCACGGCAACATCGTCGCAGGGGCTTCTCCTGATGCATGAGATCATCCACTGGGCCGTGGGCGCCCGCCTTCCGATCGTTCTCGTGAACGTCAACCGCGCAGTCGGTCCCCCATGGAGCATCTGGACCGACCAGAACGATTCCCTCTCGCAGCGCGACACCGGCTGGCTTCAGCTCTATTGCGAGAGCAACCAGGAGACGCAGGACACGATCGTGCAGGCGTTCAAGATCGCCGAATCGGTGATGCTCCCTGTCATGGTTGTCCTCGACGCCTTTTTTCTCTCGCACACCTTCGAGATCGTCGACATTCTCGAGCCCGAGCAAGTGCGGCCCTTTCTGCCCCCATACAAGCCGAAGAACAGGATTGACGTCGACGACCCGCACGCCTTCGGAAATCTCGCGAGCCCGGGGGAGTATTTCGAGCTCCGCTACATGATCGAGAAGGCGATGGAAGCCTCGCGGGACGTCGTGCGCGACGTCGACCGCGAGTTCGAGCAGCGTTTCGGCCGCGGGTACGGCGTCGTGAAGCCGTACCGCTGCGACGACGCGGAGATCATCCTCGTCACCTCCGGAACGGTCGCATCGACTGCCCGAGCCGTCGTCGACGAGATGCGCGGCGAGGGCGTCAAGATCGGCTCGCTCAAGATCAGGGTGTTTCGGCCGTTCCCGTTCGAAGAGGTATATCAGGTCCTCTCGAAGACGAAGAAGGTCGCCGTCATAGACCGGAACATTTCATTCGGGCACCATGGAATCTTCTACCAGGAAGTGAAAAGCGCCCTCTACGGGAGAACCAACGTTCCGATCATCGGCTACATCACCGGTCTCGGCGGGCGCGACGTTACGCCGAGGGTCATCCGCTCGATTGCCGAGAAGGCGATGAACGACAGGAATGCCGAGCCCGATATCAACTGGATAGGAGTGAAGATATGAAAGCGGCGAAGATCCCGACTGCCGAGCTCATGACCTCCGGCCACCTGGCCTGTCAGGGATGCGGGGCGACCCAGGCGATGCGTTTCGCCCTCAAGGCCCTCGGACCCAAGACCGCCGTCGTCCTCCCGGCGTGCTGCTGGTCCGTGATCGATGGGCCGTTTCCCCACTCGTCG
>JAQTVX010000201.1 GCA_028706585.1 Candidatus Krumholzibacteriia bacterium
GTGCTCTCGAGGCAGAAGACGATCGAGGTGGCCAAGCTCGTCGGCGCGACGAACGCGTACATCAGGATTCCGTTTCTCGTCGAGGGAGCGCTGCAGGGAGCGGTCGCGTCGCTCCTCGCGGTGGGGCTGCTCGCCGTCATCCACGTCATGGCGAAACGGTACCTTCCGGGGCTCCTGTTCCTTCGCGGCGAGGCGATCCTCGGGTTCGTAGTGTTCTGCGCCCTGCTCGGCGCCATCGGGAGCTACGGAGCGGTGCGGCGTTTCCTCAAAGTATAGCGGTGTCGAATCGCGGTCCCAATATGTTCTGGAATCACGTCCGGAGAAACATAGCCGTGCAGCTGGCCCTGGTCTGCCTCGCCGCGGCCGCGGCGACGGCGCAGGACCAGCAGGAAGGTGCGCTCGACGAGCGGCTCAAGGCGAAGGACGCCGAGCTCCAGAAGCTGCGCCGGGAAATCATCGAGCACCGCAAGCAGATCGAAGAGGTCGAGAAGAAGGAGAAGGACGTCACCGATTATATCGCCAAGCTCGACAAGGAAGAGCGGCTCACCAACAGACTCCTCAAGACGCTTGCGGAAAAGGAAGACATGCTCGGCACGCAAGTCGGGACTCTCCGGCGCGATCTGGAATACAGCGAAAACGTGTTCGACCGGCGCCGCGCCATTCTGGCGAAGCGGCTCAGGGAGATGTACAAGGACGGATCGCAGTACGCGTGGCAGGAGCTCCTCCAGGCGCGCGATTTCGGCGATCTTCTCCAGCGATACAAGTTCGTCTCGGCGATCGCGGAGAGGGACGCGAATCTCGTCGAGGAGGTCCGCCGGCGCAAGACCGAGGTCGCGCAGCGCGAGACGGAAATCACCGAGGCCCTCTCCCAGGTGACGTCCGCGCGGCGCGAGAAGGAGATCGAGCTCGCCCGTCTGAAGGCGAACGAGAACAAACGCAGGAGCACGCTGGCCCAGCTCAAGACGAGCAAGGGCAAGCATGAGAAGAAGATCGAGGAGCTTGCCCGGGCGGAGCAGGAGCTGCAGGCGATAATCGGGAATCTCGAGAAGGAGCGCTCCGCCGCCGCGCCGGAGGCCTGGGAGGCGATCGCCGGGAAGGATTTCGCCGCGCTCAGGGGGCGCATGCCGGCGCCGGTCGCGGGCAGCGTCGTGCGCGGATTCGGCAAGTCGAAGCATCCCGAGTTCGGGACGATCACCTTCAATCCGGGCGTCGATTTCGAGGCGCGCTCAGGCGCGCCGGTGCGCGCCGTCGCCACGGGGAAGGTCGAGTACGCGAACCTGCTCCCCGATTTCGGCAACTGCATCATCATTGCGCACGGGAACGGGTATTACACCCTCTACGCGCACGCATCCAGGATCTTCGTCAAGCAGGGTGCGATGGTGAGGGCCGGAGACGTCATCGCCGAGGCCGGAGGCGCCTCGGCGGATTCGTCGATCCCGTTTCATTTCGAGATACGGCAGTCGAAGAAGGCGCTCGATCCGGCGGAATGGTTGAGGAAGTGAGCGTCCCGCTCGACAGCGGGTCGCCGGATGGAGCAGGTGGATCATGGATATTCTGGCTGCAGCAGATGCGATCGCGGGGGCGCAGGGGCGCGCTTGGCCGCTCATCGAGGGCCTGGCGGAGTCCGGGAAGATGCCGCCGTCTCTCATTTTCGCCGGCCCCGAGGGATCGGGCAAGGAGCTGCTCGCGGTGAAGCTCGCCGCGCGGCTCAACTGCGAGGCCGCCGGGTCCGGCGCGGCGTGCGGCGGCGCGAGCCGCTGCCCCGCATGCGCGAAGGCGCGATCGCTCGAGCATCCTGACATTCACATTATATATGCGGTTCCCCACGGAGAGATGGAGAAGGCGCTTCCCGAGGTACTCGAGAGCAGGCGCGAGGACTTCTTCGTGAGCGGCGAGTTCGGCGGTCGCGCCCGGAGCATCGGCATCGACCTCGTGCGGCACGTGGGCGACGTGCTCTCCAAGCTGCCCTTCGAGGGGCGCCGCACCGTCGTGGCTTTGTTCGAGGCGCACCTGGCCACGGCCGAGGCGCAGAACGCTCTCCTCAAGCTGCTCGAGGAGCCTCCGGCTTCCGCCGCGATCATTCTCGTAACCGAGTTTCCCGACAGGCTCCTTCCGACGGTTCTGTCGCGGTGCTATGAGGTGCGGTTCGATCCCCTCCCCGCCGCGGCGATAGCGGGATTTCTGGAGGAATTCTACTCGGTCGACTCCTCCGAGGCACGGCGTCTCGCGGCGCTCGCCCAGGGCAACCTCCGCCGCGGCATCAAGCTCCTCGAGGAGCGCTTTCTCAGGCTCTGGAAGGACGCGGGCGAAGCGGCGCGGCTCGTCGTTGAAGGGAAGGCGAAGGAGCTTCTGGCCGAGGCGGAGGGGCTCGCCGGCAGCAGGGATGCTCGGGAACGCGCCAGAAACTACTCGCGCGAGGAAGTTGCGGAGTTGCTCGAGGAGATGGTGGCGCTCTTCGGGCTGCTGATCAGGAACCGGGATGCTCGCCTCGCGGATGCGGAGAGAGAAGTTCTGGAAGAGACATTCGGGGCAAAAGGGCTCTCGGCGGCGCTTGCGCGAAATCTCCCGGCCGACATGCGGAAGATATCTTCTTCGATCGAGAGCATCCGCCGCAATGCGGACATGGAATTGACGCTTTCACAACTGTTTCTTGATTTGGCCGGCGCATGGCGTTAGATTGAAGGCTATGGAAATTATAGAAGTGCAATTCAAGGCGCAGCGGAAGGAGTTCTACAAGAACACCAAAGCCCTGTATCTCAGGACGGGGAACCACTGCGTCGTTCAGGCGGACCGCGGGGAGGACATGGGGCAGATCATATCGATCACGCGGGCGGAGCCGGGCGAGGTCGAAACCGACATGAAGGAAGTTCTCCGCCACGCGACCGAAAATGACATTGCGCGCCTGAACGAGATGCGGGCCAAGGAATCCGAGGCGCTCAAGGTGTGCCAGCAGAAGGTCGCCGAGCACAAGCTCCCGATGAAGCTGGTCGACGTCGAGAACCAGTTCGACGGAAACAAGATAACGTTCTACTTCACGTCCGAGGGGAGGATCGATTTCCGCGGGCTCGTCAAGGACCTGGCCGGCGTCTTCCGGACACGCATCGACCTGAGGCAGATCGGCGTGCGCGACGAGGCGCGCCGCTTCGACGGCATGGGAATGTGCGGGCGGCGGCTCTGCTGCGCGACGTTTTTGAAGGACTTCGAGCCCGTAACCCTCAAGATGGCGAAGGATCAGAACCTGCCGCTCACGCCGTCGAAGATCTCGGGCGCGTGCGGGAGGCTCATGTGCTGCCTGGATTACGAGCTCGAGTACTACAAGGACCTCACGAGGGACATTCCCAAGATCGGGAGCAAGATCCATGTCTTCGGAGGGGAGCACCGGATCGAGAAGGTCGACATCTTCAACCGGACCGTCATCCTGAGCGACGAGGATAAGAATCAGGTCGAGGTCAAGCTGGAGCTCCTGCAGAGCGAGCTCAGCAAAGATCCCGGCCAGGCCGCGAAAGACGAGGACAACAATAGCGACAGGAACGGAGCGGATTCCCAGGCCGGGAAGTAAATGGAAAGCAAGCGATTCTACATAACGACTGCGATCGATTACGTGAACCAGAGGCCGCATCTCGGCACCGCGTACGAGAAGATCGGGGCCGACTGCATGGCGCGCTACAAGCGGCTCTGCGGCGTCGACGTCCGCTTCCTCATGGGGAACGACGAGCACAGCACGAACGTCGAGCGGGAGGCGCGCAGCCGCGGGCTCGACCCCATCGAATACTGCCGGATGATGTCGGACGAGTTCCGTCGGACGTGGAAGGCGCTCGATATATCGTACGACGACTTCATCCACACGACGGAGGAGCGTCATGTCCGCTCGGTGCGCGAGCTTTTCGAGCGCATAAACGCCAACGGCTACATCTTCAAGGGAAGGTACGAAGGCTTCTATTGCGAATCGTGCGAGGAGTTCGTGATCGAGAAGGACCTCGTCGACGGCCTCTGCCCGCGCCACAAGCTGCCGCCGAAGCGCATCGACGAGGAGAATTACTTCTTCGCGCTATCGCGGTTCCAGGAGCCGCTTCTGAAATTCTACGATCAAAACCCCGAGTTCGTGCGGCCGCGGATCCGCTACAACGAGGTCATCAACGTCATCAAGGGCGGGCTCGAGGACGTTTCGATCTCGCGCTTCGGCAAGGCATGGGGGATCCCGCTCCCGATCGACGAGTCGCACGTGATCTACGTGTGGTTCGACGCGCTGACCAATTACATCTCGGCGCTGGGCTTCGGCGGCGCCGACACCGCTCTGTTCGAGCGATACTGGCCCGCCGACGTGCACGTGATCGGCAAGGACATCACGCGGTTTCACTGCATCATTTGGCCGGCGATGCTCATGGCGGGGGGCGTGGAGCCGCCGCGCTCCGTGTTCGCGCACGGTTTCATCTCGCTCGCCGGCGAGAAGATGAGCAAGACGCGCGGCAACGTCATCGATCCGATCAGGATGACCGAGGTCTTCGGCGCGGACGCGGTGCGGTACCTGCTGCTCCGCGAGGTGCCGTTCGACCGGGACGGCGACGTGACCGTGGACGTGTTCGTCG
>JAQTVX010000202.1 GCA_028706585.1 Candidatus Krumholzibacteriia bacterium
CGCGAGAATTCCCGGGACATTGCATCCGAGTCCCAGGAGCGTCGGAATGATCGCGTACCCATGAAGCCCTATGCGGTCCATGCCGTCATCGAGAAACACGGCCAGGCGCGGAAGGTATCCCGTGTCCTCGAGCAGGGAAAGCACCAGATAGAAGCTGAATATGTAGGGAAGAACCATGCCCAGCGGAATAAACATGCCGGTGGTCAGCAGGCCGAAGGACTGTTTGAAATCGATTCGTCCATCGATCAGATTTCCGATGAGCACGTGATGCAGGAAGCCATGCCCGCCGAGCGCCGCGGATATCTTCAGCATGAGCGGCTTCCAAACCGCGTCGAACAAGGGCTCCATCCCGAAGGGAATCCGAAACCACCCCTCTCCGACTATGCCAACGCTGCCGCTCACGAGAAACTCCCCGATCAATCGCACGAGCGAAAACGAGAGCGCAAGGACAAGAAGCGCGAACAGCGCTCCCTGACCGGGCTGCACGCTCAGATCTTCCAGCCGCTGGCCGAAGGTATGATGATGGTGATGCAGCACTTGCACCTCATCCACGATCTCGCCCACGCGGCTCCACACCTTTTCCTCGGAGATATGATCGTGATTCGGGGGCGTCTCCCCCCCGGGGTGATGTGATATGTGCGGATGACGCGCGGGGCTCTCCGGGACAACCTTTGCGCCCCCTCCGCCGGCGTCGAGAGAAAGTGTCGCCAGAATCAGGTGCTTCAATCCCTCGCCGGTTCTGGCCACGGTCGGGATGACCGGCACGCCCAGCCTCGCGGCCAGTTTGTCCGCGTCTATACCGATGCCCAGGTGCCGGGCCTCGTCGCTCATGTTGAGGGCGACGACCATGGGTCTGCCCTGCGCTATCAGCTCGAGCGTCAGGGGGAGATGTCTCTCGAGATGAGTCGCATCCAAGACGTTGACGATCCGCTCTGCGACGTCGATGAGATCGAGCGTCACCCGCGCGGCCTCGTCGAGCGGCTCGAGAGAATAGGTGCCGGGGGCGTCGACGACTTCGTACTTCCTGCCGCCGTACTGCATCTCGCCGGCCGTGTAGCTGACGGTGGTGCCCGGATAGTTTGAAGCGATCGTGCGCACTCCGGTCAGGCGCGAGAAGAGAACGCTCTTCCCGACGTTCGGCTGACCGACGAGAATGATGTCGGCAGTCGAGCGCCCCCCGCTCACGGAGCAATCACCCTCGGTGCGAAAACGTTCATTCATCGCCGTTGGTCCGCACCATTATCTTGCGGGCCATTCCCCTGCCGACGGCAATCTGCGCGCGATCGATCAACAGGACGACCGGGCCTCCCCGTCCGATGCGCGACAGGTTGCGGACTTTCCGCCCTTCGATGAGCCCAAGCGCTCGCAGCCGGGATTGAAATCTCTCGCCTCCGCCGAGCGCGACGACCTCGGCCTCCTCGCCCGGAGCCAGCTCGGTGAGCGGTTTCTCAATCATCGCCCAGAGCCTCCTTCAGCTGCGCGGCAAAGACCCTTCCCTTCCCGGTCTTTCTCTCCAGAAAATCGAGGAACCGCGTGAGCTTCTTCAGGGATGCCGCATCCAGATGATGCTCTATGCCGCATGCGTTGGCCTCCGATATCTCCGCGGACAGCCCCAGCGTCCGCGAAAAGAAATGGTAGAGAGCCTTGTGGCGCGAATAGATCATCTCCGCTTTCTTTCGGCCGCGCGGGGTGAGCTCGATATGGCTGTACGATTCGTGCTCGACGAGCCCGAGACGCGCCAGATATTTTATCGCCGCGTTTACGCTCGGACTCGTCACGCCGAGCCTCCGCGCGAGGTTCTTCGTGCGGACAATGCGGCGCTCCCGCTCTTCGAGGAGTATCGCTTCGAGGTAGTTTTCCCGGCCTTCCGTCAGGTCGATCATATTTAGGCTCTCCTAAGAAAGTTAGTCTCGGCTAAATATACACCGGCGCCGGATCCTGTCAAGCGGTGAAATGCCTCCGGATCGCGCGGCCGCCCAAGGAGATTGCATGTGCGCCGTGATCGCTCCAGGAGGCCGCCCGGGAACACTCCAATCGAGCAGATCCTGCGTCGATAGCTTCGGGTTATTTGTCCAGCCGTTTGAGAAGAAAGAGAATCCGTTCCTGATTCAGCCTCATCCGGGCGAACATATCCAGTATGAATCCGAACCCGAGGCACAGAAACGCCAGGAGAAAGGAGAATCCGGCGACGAAGCCGGCCCATTTGTGCGGCGTAAGAGCACCGGTTCTGAAGTAGTGTATAGTCAGAAAAACGGCCGATGCCGCTCCGATCACGAATAGAAAGAGCGAGAGAATCGCGAACATGCGGAAAGGCTTGTAATCTCTCACAGTCTTGAGGATTATTTTCAGTGTTTGATA
Organism: Candidatus Krumholzibacteriia bacterium; assembly: GCA_028706585.1. Taxonomy (GTDB): domain Bacteria; phylum Krumholzibacteriota; class Krumholzibacteriia; order Krumholzibacteriales; family Krumholzibacteriaceae; genus SSS58A. The sequence goes on from JAQTVX010000202.1 coordinate 2,359, forward strand.
AGCATACCTGAACAGGTTGGAGGCTACACGCGATCTTCCGTGCTCGCGTCTGCCGCGCACTTCGACCGGAACCTCCAGAATTGAAACGTTCTTGAAGGCGAAGTTCAAGAACGACTCCTGTGTGTAGGTGAAATCACCGAACAAATTCAACCGCATCAAGGCGTTCCTGGAATAGGCGCGAAAGCCGCAGGAAACGTCGTAGAACTTCTGACCCGCCATTTTGCTGATCACCAGAGCCATAAACTCGTTGCCCCAGAATTTCACCCTGCTCATGACTGGGTAGCGACTTGGATCCATGAACCTCGATGCCGTTACGAACTCAGCCTTGCCCTCGATCATCGGCGCGATCAGCTTCACGATGTCCGCCGGATTGAACTGTCCGTCAGCATCCATGTTGACCGTAATATCGGCTCCGACATTCAATGCGGCCCGCAGTCCAGTGTTGAAAGCCGCTCCGACGCCCTTGTTCTTCCCGTGCCTCAGTACCGTTGCCCCCTTTTCCTCCGCTATGCGTGCGGTACCGTCTTTGGAACCGTCATCGACCACGATGACGCGATCGATGTAGTCGGGCATTGCGTCGAGTGTGGCGCCGATGGTGACCTCTTCATTGTAAGCGGGCAGGATTACGCATATTCTCTTGTTCTGATACATCAACGTCCCTTCGCCACATCGATACTAGCGCTCCGACCCATGCGGGTTCAATATTTCTTTATGGGATTCGGCAACGGATAGGCTGCGCCGCACGTGATGCCCCGCCGGCCGCTTCGGCGGTGATCGCCGCGAGCTTGTCGCTTTACAGGGCCGCTCCGGCATGATAAGATCATTCTCTAGGCTGCATCATTATTAGATCGAAGGTCTTGTATCGTGAGCAGAAAATCGCTGGCCGTTGTTCTGGCGTCTTGTTTTCTCGTCTCCTTTGCGATCCGTTTCTATGCGGCGATGAAATGCAGCGCGCTGCCGGATTTCAGCGATATGGCCGCTTACAACGCGGCCGCTCTGGCAAAGGGCTTTCCGACCTCGCTCCCTCCCGGATACCCCCTCTTTCTCCGCGTTATATATGCGGCATTCGGAGCGTGCAACTACAAGGCGGTCTTCGTCGTCCAGGGACTCTTGGGTTCATTGACGGTCGTCCTCATGTACTGGATTGCTCGCAAGATCGCCAATGATCGCGCCGCCATGCTCGCGGCCGGCATCGCGGCCATCTACCCGAACTTCATCGTGTACGGTTTGACGACACTGACGGAAACAGTTGCACTCCTCTTCGTCGCGCTTCTATTGCTCGTCTTCGTCTCCTCAATGCGCGGGAGGCGAAGATCGATACTCGCGGCGGTCATCCTCTGCGTTGGAGCGGCTTTCAGACCGGTCATGTTTTTCTTCGCTCCGGGAGTGTTCGCGAGCCTCAAGAAACGTTTGGCCTTCGTCCTTACGCTCATCGTCATGCTGACGCCGCTTGTCTTTGCCGCCGTGGCCGCCGGTTCGAACGCGCAGAGAGCCGCAAGAGGCTTCTACAAGTCGTACAATTCCAAATCAACCGGCGCAGGTTACGTCGACATTAGCTCCACGGACCTGGCGAACAGCGATTTGCCGACCTCGACCTACGTTAAAGCGGCATTGGCGTTCATGAAGAACAACAAGTGGAAGACGCTCGATATTATCTACGGGAAGGCGTCGATGGTAATTTCACGCGGATGGGATCCATTCGTGATGACACCGATCATGCGGGGCAAGGGAACCATAAGCCGCCCCGTTTTCTATCTCATGAACTACGCCTATATTCCCATAATGCTGCTCGGTTTCATGGGGATGATCAAGCTCTACGACAAGAAGAACCGGTTTCTGGCATGGATGGCGCTGAGCTACCTGTCCTTGTTCGTTCTCATACTGATCTTCAAAGTCAGATACAGGCTGATGATCGAGCCGCTTCTGATAATATATGCGGCAGCCTTCATGGAACGCTCATTCAGAGCGTTGCATGCACCTCGACCGGGCGCCTGGTTCAAGCGGTTATTTTCCCCGCCCGAGGTCGAACCGACGATCGCCGCGACCGCATCCTGCAGCGAGCCGGGAGATCGTGCGCAAAGATGGAAGAGACTGTTCCCCTTTCGAAACTGCAAGGACTGGGACATCCTGCTGGTCATTCTGCTTGCGGGCCTCGCTATCCGCGTGTATCTCTCCTTTAGCTTCGAGGGCCACTCTGAATCCAGCC
>JAQTVX010000006.1 GCA_028706585.1 Candidatus Krumholzibacteriia bacterium
CGGGGGTCCTGGTGAGGCTGCAGCTCGCGACAATCAAGGGATTGCGCAAAGCGAGACCCATGTACCCTGTGGAAAGGTCGGCCATGTGGTCCCTCCCTCCTTCGCTCATCTTCGTTCCGTGTGCGCGCATTATTCAACGCAATCGACGCTTCGAGAAGGACGATAGCATATCGCGCCGCGCGATACTATCCTCTTGTTCCGCCGAACGCGAGGGTGTTCTCAGTCCCCCTTCACGAGGAGTTTCTTCGCGTACTTCGCATGCAGGTGCCCGATTCCCCGTGCGATGTGCAGCGTCACAACGAGCAGCAAGAAGCCCCCTATGGCGATCAGAGGCATCGCCCAGGCAGGCAGAAAGTACGAGTGATGCTCGGTCTGGCAGAAGGGCACATGGAAGACATAATGAAGCACCGGCTCGGCGATGAGCGTGAGCGACAGGGCAACGAGCGTGATAGTGATTGTGAAATACGCGAAGCCCAGCGGCAGCTGCAGGATCATGTAGAGGATCGCCGACCAGGTGGTGCGGTCGGTGAAGAGAGCCTTGATCCCGCCCCACCATCCGAGGTCCCTCCTCAGGAAAACGGGGCGCCGCGGCATCCGCTCGCCCAGCACGCCCTCGATGATCCTCCCCTCGATGAGCGCTATTCCTCGCGCTGAAACGAGGAAGGCGGTCAGGAACGGTATTCCGATGATGAGCATCATGAGGCCGGCCGAGAGCGACAGCCCGGTGACGACCCACGTGAAGTAGAAAATCCCCGTGGCGAGCGAAAGGAGCATGTAGAGAAGCGCGGCGTATGTATGGATGTCGCCGAGCACTCCGAAGAACCGGTGCCTGCCTGGCCGCGCTGCGGCCGGGTTCGGAAGGGCCAAGGTGACTGGCGTCATGGTCTCCATCTCCTTGTAGGCGCCGGCCACCTCGTCCGGCGTCCCGTACGTTTCGATGATTTTCTCGAGCGCCGCCTCGGCGTCGATGCCGGGCTCTTTCTCGCTCGTCTGCTCCAGCGCGGTAGTGAGGTGCTCCTCCGCGTCGGACAGGGCATCCTGGATCGTCGCGGGATCGGCGCCCGCGAGGGCCGTCCTGAGTCTCATCAGATAATCGTCTATAGCTCTATTCTTCATGATGTGTTCCTTTCAGGACAGAATCGACGAAGCTCTTGTTGGCGCGCCAGATAGAGGACCAGCGTTCGAGCGCGCCGCGCCCCTCTTCGGTTATGCGGTAGTAACGCCTGGGAGGGCCCGTCACGGAAGGCTCGATGGTGCTCTCGAGGAGGCCCATTTTCTCGAGCGATCTCAGGACCGGGTAGAGGGCGCCCTGCTTCATCATCGGCACATCAGCGCCCCCCGCGTCGATGAGCTTGGCGATCTGGTAACCGTAGGTCGGCTCCCCGGCGCGGCTCACGACGCTCAGGAGCACGAGGGCGTACGTGCCGGCATTGAGCTCCTTGAGAAATTTCCTGTCTTCGGCGCGCATCTCATTCAATGTTTCTATCCTTCCTTCCATCGGCCTTGCGCGTTCCCGCGAAGCCTCTCCGCCAGGCCCGGTTCGACGGCGGCTGCTGAATACCGTGTCAATTCCCCGGTATTGCCAATCTCACACTATTGGCAGTCTAATATTAGTACGCAAAGATGTCAAGTGAAGTTACTGATGCGCCGCAGCCTTTTTCGCGACCAGCGCCATGCGGCATCTTAATTGTAGAGGTTTCATGGGATTATCAACTTGGGGAAATCGGGTCATGCGGCGGGGCGGAGACTGGTTTGTGGCACAAATGCCGTGGAACCGGATGTTTCACGAGCAGATGAGCCGGTGGAAGAGCTGCGTTCTGTTTCGCACGCCGATCTTGCGGTAGAGCTTCCAGAGGTGGTTCTTCACGGTTTTCTCGCTGATGCCGAGATCCCGCGATATCTCGCGGTTGCTCTTTCCGCCGATGAGAAGCGTGAGAACCTCTCGTTCGCGGATTGAAACGCGGGCCCCGGAGCCGTTCAAGTCGGCTATTCGGCTCGGGCTGGGCATTTCCGCCGCGCTCCGGCGGCCTTCGATGAGGCGTGAGGCCAGATCGCCGATCGCGCGTATCTCCCGCGAGAGGGTCTCCATTCTCTGACAGATATTCTCGATCGTGCCGGCGAGCTCGACGATCTCGTCGTCGAGCGGATCGTTCGTCGGTTCGAGGAGCCCGTGGAGGGCCGCCGCGACCTCCGTCGGGATCGAATGGGAGGTCCCGGCCGCGGCAGCCGGTTCGATGAGAATGCCCTGCAATGATTGGTTCTTCATCTTTCAGTCGCCTTTTCGCGGGACCGGGGTGTCCTCGAGGAGCCCCCGTCCGCGAGATGGGGGACCATCTTTCGCATCCAGTTGACGTGCTCGGTGTGCCGGATGCACGCGCCGGCACTGGATGCGAATCCCTGAAGCGCGAGCATATCTTCGTCCTCGTACACGATGTCCGCCGAACGGCTGCTCACGTTGAGGACTCCGACGAGATCGTCGCGGACGATGATCGGAACGACCATCGCGGATGTGAGAGTCGGATCCTTGTATTCGAGACCCGGATACTTCGCGTAATCAGACAGGCTGGAGAGGAGAATTGGTTCACGGTGTTGAGCAGCGTATCCGGCAATCCCCTCTCCCAGCCTTTGTCTCTTGTTGAGAATCGTCACTTCCGAGTGTCCCGAGACCGATCGAACGATCAGCTCGCCCGTCTCTCCCTCGAAGAGCATGAGCGACGCGCGGTAGCAGCAGAACGTCTCGACGCACATCTTGGTGATGCGGTCGAATATGTTCTGGAGGTCCGTCTCGACGCTGATGATTCGGCTGATGTTGGTGAGCGCGATGAGGCGATTCATGTGCTGTCTCAGGCGCTTGTCCGATTCTTCCTTGATAAGCTTGAGCTCGTGGTGAATCTTGAGGACCTGGCGCTGCTGCTGCGCGAGGTAAGCGACGAAAGCCAGCACGACGAGCGATAGCCCGATGAGAAGAACCATGTCGGTCTTGACCCATGGCCAGAAATGAGAGATGCGTTCGCTCAGAAGCGGCGGTATCGCGGTGGCTAGCCCGATTGTCGTGATGATGAAGATCGCGGCCAGAAAGAACCAGTTTCGCCAGACGCTTCTATAGAATCTGCGATCGTCGAAGAACGGCGCTCCATCGAGCGGCGCGCTCTGCTTCGGCGGATTGTCCTTCTTGATGGAACCCATCATGGAGCTCCTTGCATTATTCATCGCTCTATATATGGTTTCGAATTCGATGGCAATGAACATTGGCAAGTAATCGCATCTTGCCATCGCTGCGTTCGGCCATGAGGCGTCGCAATCGCGGTGCCAGCAATTAGGAAATGGCGCCGGTACAAGACGAAAGCCCGGACGGCTCCGAGGGGAATCGGCGAGACGGATTCCGCCGGCTGCCGCGATCGATGCGGCGGGCTTGTAAAGTATTTGGCAGGTAAAATTTTGACAGCTCCGTTCCGGCCGGCGCGTGAGCGCTGCACGATCACGATGCGCTATAATCTCTTGGGGGAGGTATTTCCCCCTGATTTGGCGTCTGCTTTCGTTTACTGCACAGGGCGAATCACCTATTCGTGTATTTCCTCGAATTCGGCCGGCTCTGGGGTGGAGGACGCTCAGACCGGGATGGATAGGCAAACGTTGCTCGAAGACGGCATGTTCCCGCGATGAGGGGGGATGTGAAGCGCGGCGAAAAACCTCGGTTGTGAGGTCGTGGGAGGACGGCAGCATGCCGGATTCTTTATGAGCGCCATTCCGGAGGGGACTTGCTTTCTTGCCCCGAACGGACGGCGGATCGGCTGTCGTGGGACCCAAATATACAGAAGAATGAGGCAAGATCCCCAAGCCCGTGCGCCTGGTGACGCGCTCGCCATGCAGCTCTCCCTGACTAGTTGCCTTGCAGAATGCATGCTTATCGACCGCAAAAGAGATCCGGGTCGCTCCGGGCGGCATGGGATCGCCGGGGAAGGATGGGGGAGTTGCATATGGGCGCATGCCGCGGGAAGGTGCGGGCATTGGAGAATGTCGCGGGGTAGGGATGCGCGGCGGCAGCCGGAATGAAATTTCTTCTCGCGCCCACATTATTTTCTTGCGCATCAGCAATCCGAATGTTTATTCTGAATCCGAATTCAAATTCGGAATATTGGTTCAGGCCGCAGCTCGATGTGCACTGTAATCTTGGAGGCTTTCCGTGGATAATCGAGGAATCTCTACGGGCCGGCGCGATGATTCATCCGAGGTCCCTACGCGCCGCGAGCGGGAGCGGCTGCGGCAGCGGGGAAACATAATCTCGGCTGCCTCGAAGCTCTTTGCACGACAGGGGATCGAAAAGACCGGCATGAAACAGATCGCCGCAGAGGCCGATGTTTCAGTCGGAAAGCTCTACGCCCATTTTCGTGGAAAAGACGCCATAGTTCGCGATCTTCTCAATGAGGCCCTCGAAGACCTAGAGCGGAAGATGGAGACCGCATGCAGGCCGGGGGATACCGCTCTCGAGCAGCTTCGCTGCAAGGTCAGGGCCGGGGTCGCGCATTTCAAGGAGCACGTCGACTTTCTCATGATCTATCACAGCGAGAATGCGATGAGCTGCGATGGAAAAGCGCGGAGGGCGATCGATGAGAGTGTGGAAGACGTTGCAAAGCTTCTTGCGCAGGCCATGGACGACGGCGATATTCCGCCGGAGGATCCGCACACTCTCGCTGCAGCGTATATCGGTGCGCTGCATGAGATCCTGCATCTTTTCGCCGAGCGGAGGGCGCGGGAGTCTTTCGACGAGATACCGAGTATAATAGACCGGCTCATCATCGAGCCTCTGGAAATGAAACGCGAGAAAGATACAGGAATGGAGGGACGTTGATGCGTGGCTTCCGAACCGGGCGGTGCGGCGCGCTCCGCCGGGCGACCTTGGGGATATTCTTGACACTGTCGACCCTGAGCGCCGTTCCGGGAGCGGCGCTGGCCGAAAAGCTGTTCTTGAGCCTCGACCGGGCGATCGATCTCGCACTCAAGAACGATGAGGTCCTGCGTCAGGCCGCCGAGGCCGTGACGGGGGCCGAGTCTCAGGTCATGCAGGCGAGATCGAATGCCCTGCCGCAATTCTCGCTCTCGGGGCAGTACGGGCGCAATTTCCTGAAACCGTCGCTTTTCCTGCCCGCGGAGTTTTTCGGCGGAGAGGGCGGTTCGGTCAAGCTCGAGTATGGCGAGGATAACAGTTTTGCGGGCACCGCGAGCGTATCTCAGGTCCTCTGGGCGGCGGGACGAGTCTCCGCGGGGCTCAGCGCCGCCAAGGAATACCTGGCCGCCTATCGCTTCCGCGAGGCCGCGACGGCGGACTTCGTCCGCTTCAGCGTCAAGGAGGCCTATTTCGGAACCCTGCTCGCGGGCGAGCTTCTGCGGATCGAAAGCAAGGCATCCGAAGCCGCCGAGGAGGCGTCGCGGATCGCCCGCGCCGGATTCGACCAGGGTGTCGTCAGCGAATTCGACAGGCTCCGCGCGGAGGTGGAGCTCGCGAACCGCAAGGCGCCGCTCATAAAGGCGGAGAACGATTTCGATCAGGCTCTCATGGTGCTCAAGCGCCGTTGCGGTCTTGATTCCGGAATCGATATCGGTCTTGCCGATTCGCTCACGGCGGCGGCGCATCCATCCGGTTTGGACAGCGTGCTCGGGCTGATGCGCGCGCGGAGCCCCGAAATCAAAGCGCTCGAGCATGCGGTCGGCGCACAGAGGCAGTTTCTGCGCATCGCGAAGGCGGAGCGATACCCGATGCTCAACCTCACCGGATACTATGCCGTTCAGGCGGAATGGTCGAACCAGTTCACGCCGTCTGATGACCTGATCGCGAAAAGCGCGGCGGTCCAGATCGGCTTTCAGATACCCATCTTCGACGGATTGAGCGCGAAAGGTAAGATCGGCAAGGCGAAGGCGGACGTCCGCACGGCGGAGGCCGAGCTGGACCGCGTCGGGCGCGACAAGGAGCTCGCCGTGCGCCAGTCGTACCTTTCCCTCGAGAACGCGCTAGCGTCGCTCGAGGGACGTTTCGAATCGGTGCGGCTCGCCGAGAAGGCGCACCGCATCGCGATCGTGAGGCTGGAGAACGGTCTTGCCACGCCTCTCGAGCGCCTCGACGCCGAGCTCGCGATGACGACCGCGCGGGCCCAGCTCGCCGAGGCGTTGTACGGCTCGCGGATAGCAGAAGCCTCTCTGGAGCTTTCCGTGGGAAACACGAATGCCGGTGCCGCTGCCGGCGACAGATAGAGAATTGAAGGATCGGCTTAGCGCCCCGCGCGTACGAGAAGGAGTGAATCATGGACAATCCGGCAGAGAAGAAGAAACGCCACGGCCGCAGGATACTCTGGATCGTTATAATAGTCGTGGTCGCGCTGTTCGCTCTGAGGTTCTGGAAGCTCGGGCAGAAAGAGAGCTACGCGAGCATAAGCTCGATCCAGAAAACCGAGGGCATACCCGTCGAGATAGCGGTCGCGGTGATGGGGAACCTCGAGTCGTGGACGACGCTCGCGGGGACGATCGAGGGCTCCTTCCAATATCCGGTCGTCTCCTCCAACTCGATCGGCGTCATCGACATCGCGAAGAAAGAAGGGGACCGGGTGAAACCGGGGGACGTTCTCATCCGTCTCGAGAGCACCTCGCCGAATGCGATGTTGCTGTCGTATCCGCGATCCCTGGCGGTATATCGTGATGCGGTCGCTGACGCCGAGCGTATGCGCAATCTTTACAAGGAAGGCGCGATCTCCAAGCAGGCGCTCGACAAGGCCGAGCTGGCCGTGGAGGTGGCCAAAGCCAATCTCGCCGATGCCGCGGGGAGCACCACTCTGACCGCTTCGCACGCCGGCGTCGTCGCGAGCGTCAACGTCGAGAAGGGCGAGATGGCGGCGGCGTACACGCCGCTGATGTGGATCGCTCGGACCGATTCCGTCAAGGTGAACTTCGAGGCGGGGAGCCGCCAGGCAATGGTCCTGAAGGTCGGCCAGAAGGCCGTCTGGAACGCGCGCATGAACGGCGGCTCTGGAATAGGCATCGTAAGCTCCGTCGACCTCGCGGCCGATCCGGAGAGCCACCTGGTGAGCGGCGAGGCGCTCTTCCCCAATCCGGAGAAGATGCTGATGCCCGGGGTCGTCATCCCGTTCAACGTTCTCACGGGGGACCGTCGTGGCGTCGTCAAGATCCCGACGACCTGTCTCATCGAGAGAAATGGAGTCTACAGGGTCTTCATCGTCGAGACGGGGGACGGCGGCAAGCTCTTCGCCCGTCTCCGCGAGGTCGAAACGGGCCTGCGGACCACCGACGAGGTCGAGATCACTTCCGGCCTCGCGGCCAAGGCCCGCGTAGTCCAATTCGGGCAGACGTTGCTGTCTGACGGCGATCGAGTGAGGGTCGTGCGCGGCGAGGAGGCGCAGTAAGATGAACCTCATCCGGATATTCGTCAAGCGTCCCGCGCTGACCACGATGATCATCATCGGCTTCGTGGTTCTCGGCATCTATTCATATGGGCGAATGGTCACGGAGCTCATGCCCAGCATAGATTTCCCCTATGTCGTGGTGACGACGACCTATCCCGGCGCTTCGCCCGGCGAGGTGGAGAGCCAGGTGACCAAGAAGATCGAGGACGCCGTCTCGACGATCGCCAACGTCAAGAATCTGATCTCCTATTCGCAGGAGAACGTATCGCAGGTCTTCATCGAGTTCGAGCTCGAGACGGACGTCGATCTCGACGCGATCGACGTGAAGGACAAGGTCGACGCGATCCAGTCGTCGCTGCCCGATGACGCGGAGAAATCGGTCATCTACAAGTTCGATTTCTCGTCTTTTCCGATGATGGAGCTCGCAGTCTCGGCGCCCCGTCCTCTCGAAGAGATCTACAGGGTGGCGGACAAGGTCATCAAGGACCGCTTGAGCCGCATCGACGGCGTCGCATCCATCGATATCACGGGAAAGCGGCAGCGGGAGATCCGGGTCGAGGTATCGCCTCAAAGGCTGCGCGCCTACGGCCTGAGCATCATGGACGTCGTGGCAGCCGTCACGGCGGGGAACCTGAACGTCCCGGCAGGCCACATCACGCGGGGCCCGCGCGAGATCACGCTCCGCATGCTGGGCGAGGTGTCGAATCCCCGCGCGATCGGAGACTTCCGTCTGCCGCTGCGCAAGGGGGGCTCGATTCCCCTGTCGGAGGTGGCGGATATCGTGGACGGCACCGAGGAGCGAAGGGAGTCGTCGACTTACAACGGAGAGGCGGTCATCGGGCTCTCGATAAACAAGCGCTCCGACGGCAACACGGTCTCCATAGCCCGCGATGCCTACAAGGCGATAGAGGAGATCAGGGGGCAGATCGACAAGGACATCGCGATCGCCATCACGGATGACTCGGCCCCGTTTGTCCGGGCGGCGGTGAGCGACGTGCTGTCGAACGTCATGATCGGCATTCTATTGACCGCGCTCCTGCTTCTATTGTTCCTGCACAATTGGCAACAGACCGTCGTCGCGGCCCTGTCGATGCCGATCTCGGTCATTGCGACCTTCTTGCTCATGGAGCAGTCGCATTTCACGCTCAACATCATGACGCTGCTCGCCCTTGGCATCTCGATCGGTACGCTTGTCACGAACTCGATCGTTATCATCGAGAACATCAGCCGTCTCGTGCACCTAGGCATGGATCCGCACGAGGCCGCCGTAAAGGGCACGGCCGAGGTCGCCGTAGCCGTGGCAGCGTCGACTCTGACCAATATCGTCGTTTTCACGCCGATAGCGTTCATGAGCGGCATCATCGGGCGCTTCTTCCTCCAATTCGGGCTCACGGTCGTCTATGCGACGATATTCTCGATCCTGGTGAGCTACACGATCGTTCCCATGTTGTCCGCACGGCTCATCAGACCGCAGGTGTCGGATCGTGATCCGCACGCGCGCGGGTTCGCCGCCCGCATAGGCGAGACCTGGGACGCGTTCTACGATTCAATGTCGAGGGGCTATCGCGGCATCCTCGCCCGGATGCTCGAACACCGGCGGCGATGGCTCTTGGTCACGGCGGCGATCTTTTTCGGCTCGCTCTTCCTTTTCCGGTTCGTCGGGGGCGAATTCATTCCGCGCATCGACCAGAACATCGTCGTTGTTTCTATCAAGCTGCCTCCGGGGACGAGCCTCGAGCACACGAATGAAGCCGCTAACCGCGTCGCGGATATCCTCAAAGGGCATCCCGAGGTGGAAGGGATCCTCGTGAAGGTCGGGGGAGGTCAACGGAGCGTGGAGGACGCAGAGATCGTAGCGCGTCTCGTGGACCGGTCGAAGCGCAAGATGCACGTGACCAAGCTCGTCAATGAGATAAGACCCGAGCTCGCCATGGTGCCTGACGCCGAGATCATGGTCTCGACGGAATCCGGCGTCAGCGGGTTCGCCGAGGCGGATCTCGTAGTCGAAGTCCTTTCTTCGAATCAGGCGGAGCTCGAGGCGGTCGCCGATTCGGTGCAGCGAATATTCAACCGGATTCCCGGCCTCGTCGAGATCCAGACGAGCCATAAGGCCGGCAAGCCCGAGATCGCGGTCACGCCTCGCCGGCACCAGCTCACCGAGCAAGGGCTCGACGCTTCCACGGTCGGCGCCCTCATGCGCGGCGCTTATGAAGGCGTCGATGCGGGCGTGTACCGCGAAGGAGGCGAAGAGTACGACGTCAAGGTCAAGTACGCCGAGGCGGACCGCAAGGACCCGGCGTTCATACAGGATATGCCGATGCCGTCCCGCGACGGCGCGGCGATACCGCTTTCGGACGTCGGCGACGTGACGTCGCGGTCCGGTGAATCGCGCATTATGCGCAAAGACAAGCAGCGCATGATCGAGGTGACGGCGAACATCGCCGCCGGCTCTTTGAGCGGGGTCCGCAGCGTATTCGATCGGGAGCTTGCCGGTATCCAGATACCACGGAATGTCACGGTGCGATACGGCGGTTCGGCCGAGATGCAGGATGAAGCCTTCTCGTCGATATTCACGGCGCTGATTCTTGCCATCGTGCTTCTCTATATCGTTATGGCGGCCATGATGGAGAGCTTCGTGCACCCGTTCACGATCATGCTCACGCTTCCTCTCGCGCTCATCGGCGTCGCGATGGCCCTGTTTCTCTCGGGTACGACCATCAATATCTTCTCACTGATGTCGGTGGTGATGCTCACCGGCATCGTCGTGAACAACGCCATCCTCGTGCTCGACTACACGGCCCAGCTAAGGGCGAAAGGAATGAAGATAAAGGATGCGCTTCTCGAAGCGAGCTCGACGCGCCTTCGCCCGATCGTCATGGCGAATCTCGCCATCGTGGTGGGGATGATTCCGCAGATTTTCGGCGGGTCGGCGGGTATGGAAATGCGCACGCCAATGGCCATCGTTCAGATAGGAGGCGTCCTCGTATCGGCCGCTCTCACGCTCTTCGTCATTCCTCTGGCGTACACTATTTTTGACGCAGTGACTCCAGCCGGCAGGAGAGAGCGGAAAGAAATAGGTAAATGACCCGAGCGTTCGGCGGCGCATCTTATTATTACATAATAAGATACTCTATAGGGCATTTTATGCGGTCTTGATCTGATTCGCCCCCGCCTCGGGCGCCGCAATTCAGTATTTAGTATTGACATAGTTCGCTGCGTTATGCTACAATTATGCATGTCGAGTAAGTAATGGTATCTCCAACACGATTGTGCGGGAAGGAGGTTGCAGTTACCCCCAGAATATTTTCACAGCAGGTCCCCGAACCTTTATTAGGAGGTTTAGGAGGTTAAAGAGATGTTCAAAGGAAAAGTGGTTGCTTTCGCTTTGATGCTCGTGCTTGCAACCTCCATCTACGCCGGAACTGTGGACGACTGCACCAGCGAGGCTGGAATCAGCGGCTGCACGACCATGCAAATGGCGATCTGTCCGGCTGGAGACTTCGAGACGTTCAGTGAGGCATGCGGCGGCACCGGAGCGTATGTCTGGATCATCGCAAGAGACGCCAGTTCAAATCCGATTCCGGGTATTCCCTGGACGGATTATTGGATGAATGCGTGCGATCCCGATGCTCAGCTCTGCCTGTGCGCGAACCCGGTCAATGCGGATTCTTTGACGGGTGATAACGGCCGCACGACATTCACGGCGAGAGTCATCAGAGGCGGCGGTTGCGTATTGGAAGACGGAATCTGGTGGGCCATTCAGGGCAAGCCGATCAAGACCGCGGAATCAGACTGCGAAGACAATCTGTGCCTGAGCATTATAATCAAGGGCCCGGATCTTACAGGTAACACTACTACGGGCGGACCGGATTGCCTGGTTACCCTTCCCGACCTTATTCCGTTCGGAATAAGCTTCAACAAGACTTATCCGAACGCGTCTTTCAATGCATGCTGCGATTACACCGATGACAACTCGGTGAACCTCAGCGACTTCGCGTACTTCGGCGTGCATTGGCAGCACAAGTGCCAGTAAGCGTTTGGGAATACTGATCCGGCTTCCGGAGGTATTGCAACTTGGGACAGTTCACAACAAGGGAGTTGGATAGTGCGATCGAGAATCTGCGCAGAAAAAGGTAGAGCCTGTGGCTGGATGAGCGGAAACGTATCATCCAGCCACCTCGACCGGCTGTGCGGAGCGTGTTCAGAGGCAGGATGTTTCGAGAGGAGGATACGATGAAGAAGGTATTGCTAGTCGCTGCAGCAATCCTCTTTGTGGCCAGTGTAGCGAGTGCCGAGCTTCCGATAACGCCTTATTTGGGGCTTCAGGTTGGTCCGTCGACCAACTCGCCCGCGCAGACGGTCCCCAGTGGCACTTGCGAGGTAGATTATACCGGTGCCAGGACCACATTCTATATGTGGATCTGGATTCTGCCGAATACCGCTGGTATGATGGCTGCTGAGTTTTGCATTGAGCTTCCCGCGGTGGAAGACAATGTGACGCTGAGCACCGCCACCAAGAATCCGCTGGTTCTGGCAGTTAATGGTGCGCTGACCGATGGTATTGCCGTGTCGTTCGGCGTATGCCGGACGGATTGGACCTGGATTTACTACGTGAAGGCATACCTGTATGACGATGTTGCGTCAACCGTCAGGATCGTTGAGGATCCGACTGCAGATCCGCCGTTCCTCGGAGTTTCGACTTGCGCTCTTGGGTATCCGATGGTGAGCGGCATTGCGTGGTCGTACCTGAGCATGAATCATGCATGCACATGTATCGCGACCAAGGAGTCGAGCTGGGGAGCGATCAAGAGCTTGTTCTAGAGCTTTAGAAGCGCTCTGCGCTCGGTGTTCATAACGTTGATGGGGATCCTCCAGGGGATCCCCATCGCGTTTTTGGGGCTCGGACGGAAGAAGCGATCAGTAGGGGACCGACAAACGCGGCTTATGCAAGCAGGCTTCCAACAAGCATCTGGCGGCGCCCTCGAAAACTTGTTACAGGTGTTGCGAAGGGAGGAAGAGATGAAAAAGGCACTGCTTATCGCCGTAGCGATCCTCTTTGCGGCAGCCGCAGCGCATGCGGTGCTCCCGGCGGAGGGCTACATCGGCCTTTTTACGGGGCCATCCAGCGATTCGCCGGCGCAGACCGCCCCCTCGGGGCAGTCTGGCGTTTGGTATGCGGGCGAGAAAACCACATTCTATATGTGGATCTGGGTTCTGCCGAGCGCCAACGGCATGAGGGCCGCCGAATGGATGATTCAGCTTCCAGAGGAAGACAACGTCGCATTGGCTGACGTTACGGGAAATCCCGGCCTAACCTTGGACCTTGGCACCCTGACAGACGGGATCTCCGCGGTGTTCGAAACCTGCCAGACGGATTGGGCATGGTACTTCTATGTTGAGGCATACCTGCTGGACGATGTGTCGTCGGTCATCAAGGTCGTGGAGGATCCCACGGCCCAGCCGCCGTTCCTCGGCATTGCGACGTGCTCATACCCGTATCCGCTGGAGAACATTCTTCCGTTTTCATACCTGTACATGAACCCGGCATCGGATGTGTACATCGGGACCAAGGAAATGAGCTGGGGGGCGATAAAGAGCCTATTCTAAAGCCATAGAGTATATGCTATAATAGGAATACGCA
The DNA here is from genome assembly GCA_028706585.1 of Candidatus Krumholzibacteriia bacterium. Taxonomy (GTDB): domain Bacteria; phylum Krumholzibacteriota; class Krumholzibacteriia; order Krumholzibacteriales; family Krumholzibacteriaceae; genus SSS58A. The sequence continues at coordinate 13,051 of JAQTVX010000006.1, forward strand.
TTACTGCCCAGGAGGGGAAGAGCAAGGCAATCGGAGAGGGTCATGAAGCGTGCGCTCCTGATGGTATTGACAACAGTGATCCTGTCGAGTGCGGCCTCTGCCGAGCTGCTCCCCGCGCGTGGCTATATCTCCCTCTACGCCGACGAAAGCCGTTCATACAGCGCGTACTGCCCGCTGCCGGCCGGTTACCTGCTTGCGAAGGTCGATGTGTGGGTGTGGTGCCTTCCCAGCGAGAACGGACTTTGGGGCGCCGAGTTCGCGATCGGCTACCCGTCGAACGTGATAAGCGATCGTGTGACGTTGAACGGCGACCTATCGACCGCGACCGGGGATCTGCTCTCGGGGATTTCGGCCCGCTTCGACGAGTGTCAATGGGATTGGTGCTGGATCGCGCATCAGACGCTCTATGTGAATTCGAGGGAGCAGACGTATCTGGAGGTCGTGTCCCATAGCGGTTCCGGCGTTTTTCAGCTCTACTCCTGCAGCAATGGACACCCCGCCGAGCCCTGTTTAAAAGGGACGAATCTCTACCTGAACTCGGCGGCGCCGTGCCTCACGGTCGAAACAGAGATCGGAACCGAAGAGTCTACGTGGGGACTTCTGAAGAGCCTTTTCACCGAGTAGGGCGGAAGCTTTGAGCATATCCTCGCCGCATGATGGCTTCTTTTTCAGCTTGTTTTTTCGTCTTCCAAGAAATACCTTTGAGAGAGTGGGTCATTGATCTCATGTGCTGCCCCTTGTTCCTCTCGCGAAACCACCCCTGGAGACGAGGTGAATCACATTGATGCAGAGCCATGGCAAGCGATTGATCAGTGGGCTCGTGCCGTGGTTGTTCGCCCTTGTCGCGTTTTGTCCCCGGGTGCTTGCCCGCGACGGCAATGTGAGCCTCGTTTCATCGAGTAGCAGCTCAGTATCATTCGAAATCGCCGTTCCCGAAGCCAGGATCGTCTCCGCGGCAGGCGGAACGATGAGAGTGTTGATCGATGGGTACGGAACATTCTCGCCGGCGGGGGCGGTGGAGCTGCCCGGCAGAGCATTCCGGATCGCCGTTCCTGCGTTGGGGGAGCCGCGCGTCACGGCGACGGTGCTCGAGGAAGAGAGCATCGGAATCCTGAATCTGGCCCGGGTAGGCGCCGAGAGGTTCGTCGAGGGGGAAAACGGTATTCCGGTTACCGAGCGGTACTATCCTCCGGATCCATGGGCGGACGGAGGCGGCCTCGAGCTCGTCGAGGCCGGGAAGCCGTCTTTCATGGGGCGCCAGAGGGTGTTTCCGATCAGAGTCAATCCGCTCATCATCGATGCGACGGGCGCGCGGCTCGTTCGCCGGCTGGCGGTGACGGTGAGTTTCGGAACGACGGTGGCGCGGTCCAGAATTGCCGCTCTTTCGGCGGAACCGGTCCCGCTCATGTGGCAGCAGCTCTATGAAGACCTTCTCGTGAACCCTGCGGACGTGGCGAGCTTCCGGAAGCCTCTCGAACAGGCGCAGGCGGTATCGGCGGCGCCGGGCGAAGCCGGAAAGAAGCTGAAGATCCCCATCCCGGAGACGGGCATCTATGCCATACGCGCCGATTCCCTGATCGCCGCGGGGCTCTCGGAGGCGCGCTCGACGGGAGAGATCGCGCTCAAGAAATACTACTACGACGAGACCGCCCCCGGCCTCGTGACGAAGGTCGACGTGCCCATCTTGGTCGTAGAGGGCGCCTCGGGATCGCAGGGCATATTCGACGGGGACGATCAGATCATCTTCTATGCGCTGGGCATCAAGGACGATTCTCTCGCGCTCGACGCGAACGCGCTATATACGGACAACAATATTCTCTGGCTCGAGGAGGAGGTCGCGGGGGACACGATGGATCAGGGACCGTTTCCACCGGCGGCGGTGAGCACCTCCGTCACACGGTTCGTCGCAACCATGAAGTACCGCAAGGATGCCTTTTACATGAAGAATGCGGTGCCCGGGACCTTCGATTTCTACTATGCGAGGGGGGTCGTCGCCATGGTGTCGTCGGTGACATTCACACTGAACAGCCCCGCCTCGAATGGCACATTTTCACTCTCTTTTCGGCTGCAGGGGGACGACCCCGACGGGAGCCTGCATACTGTCACGTTCTACATCCGCAATTCCACGGGGACTCACCAGATAGGCACGGGAAACTTCAGGGGCAAGGCCGCGAAGACGTTCTCTTTCTCGGGGCTCGCGTCCTCTTGGCTCGTGGACGGCGCAAACGAGCTCGTCATCGCCACTGACACCGATTATATATACGTCATGAATGATTTTACGATCAATTACACGGCCCTCTTCGTCGCCGACGGCAACCGGCTGGAGTTCGCCGTGCCAGCCCTATCCGAGCCCGCATCGATCGAGATCACGGGCTTCACGGTCAACGCTGGCTGGCTCATCGATATCACCGATCCGTGGAGTCCCACGTACCGCGCCATCTCGGGCCCGGAATTCGAGTCCGATGGCAGCCAATACAAGCTCGAGCTCAAGATCGAGGAATCCGCTTCCGCGCGGCGCTTCATGGCTCTCGGGAGCGGCGCGGCCGAAAGGGTCTCCGTGAAATCAATCTCGGTAGATTCGCCGTCGAGCCTACACGAGGAGACTGGGCCGTATCAGGCGCTCATCATATCGCATGGGAATTTCATCGATCGCATGGCCGAGTACGCCGCAATGAGGAAAAGCCAGGGCTACCGGATGCTCACGGCGGACGTCCAGGACGTGTACGACGAGTTCAACGGGGGGCTCGCGAACGCGACCGCGATCAAACGGTACATCAAGTACGGTTTCGATCACTGGGGCGTCGAGTTCGTTCTTCTCGTGGGTGACGCGAGCGAGGATCACAAACGGCTCTATATCGGCAGCAATCCCGAAAAGCTCGGCTCGCCGCCCGATTATGTTCCCTCATTCTCCTACTCGACCGACGTGACCGGAACGTATGACGACGAGGTCGTATCCTCGGACAAATGGTATGCGTTTCTCGACGAGGCCGTCATGGCCGGTTCGCTGACCGCTTCCGTCGAGGATATTCTGGCGGGGGACGGCTATCCGGACGTCATCATAGGAAGGCTGCCGGTCGGGAGGGACGTGGAACTGAGGGCCATCCTCAACAAGATATACCGAATGGAGGCGCCGGAGAGCGGCGATGCGTGGCGGCGCCGGATAGTTCTCTTCTCGGATGACGCATGGTCGGGCCGCGGGAGCGACTATCGCTACAACTCATACGAGCGGACCTTCGAAGACAGCACGGAAAGCTGCGGCAAGACCGTCGAAGAGGCGTTACCCGGCGGATTCGACGTGAAGAGGCTCTACCTTCGGCCGTACACGAACTCGGCTCACCCAGACAGCACCGCGAGCGGCGCCGCCATATTCAGCGAGGCGACGGCGAAAACGCGCGCGGCGTTCACCCCGGCTCTCAACGCGGCGCTCAACGGGGGCTGTTTCTGGTACATGTTCGAGGGGCACGCCAACCGGACCGTGCTCACGACGGAGTCGGCCTATGCATTGGGATGGTACATGGACATCGACAGCCTGAAGGCGTATACGCCCTTCATTTTCACGGCCTTCGGCTGCCACATAAGCGATTTTGCCATCCTGAAGGAGCTCTCCGCGTTCCCGGAAGCAGGGGCCTACGGCGACTGCTTCAGCGAGCAGCTTCTGTTCAAGCCGGGTGTGGGCGCCGTCGCGACGTACGCGAGCGTCGGCTACGAGTATCTCTCCGACAACGCCGAGCTTGCCGGCGAGCTGCACAGGACGTTCTTCCAGTCGCCTCCCACCGATTCCGTCGAGCCGCTCAAAGAGTACACGGGCGCCCACTGGATATTGGGCGAGGCCATAACGAACGCCGAGATGCGGCAGATAGACAAAGGCGGGAAGGGCATGGTTCTCCGGTACACCCTGCTGGGCGATCCGATGCTCAAGATAGATCCAGGTCCGCCGCTGATCAGATTCGAGGCCGACTGGGGCGACGGCTACGAGGTCGTCTCTCCCGATACTATTCGTGCCCATAACGGCACGAACGCGGTCGGGCTTCGCCTGACGGCCAGCGACATCGTGGCGATCGGCAAGATCACGCTCCAGATAAACGGCGAGGATTGCACGGATTCGCTTCTCATCACACGGCTGATGGACGCCGACAAGACCTACTCCCGTTCGTATCGCGCCGATCTCGACTACACGATCGATCCCAAGGATGAGCTTCTCGTGTTCAAGGTATTCACGCCGGATGGGCGCGAGTCGGGGGTCGTGGAAGTGCCGATCAAGACGACGATGCGGCTCTATTATAACAATTATCTCGAGATCGTCTCGGGCATCGAAGCGCCTTCTTCGGGCACCTTCCAGGTCAAGATCGATTTTCCGGCGTATCTCGCGCAGGAACCTGCTCTATCCATCGATGGAGTGCCCCAAGGCGGCACACGTTTCGCAGTGACCGATCCGCAGGATTCCCTGCACTGGGAGGCCTCGTTCGATATGACGTTCACGCCGGGGCTGCACGTGCTCACGGTGAGGACCGGGGATTTCTCGCGCGATCTCGATTTCACCGTTACGGGCAACGAGCTAGTCGTGGACGCGTTCAATTTTCCGAACCCCTTCAGCGATAGGACCAACATTGTTTACAGCCTGAATCTCGCCGCCGATGCCGTGACGATCGACATCTACAGCGTGAGCGGTCTCCTGATCAGGAGGCTCGACCTCCCGCAGGACAGGCTCGCCCCGGCGAGCCTGGCGCAACCTCACTCCGTTCTTTGGGATGGGCGGGACCTCGCCGGAGATCGCGTCGCGAACGGCACGTACCTCTACGTCATCCGCGTGCGCAGGGCGGGAGAGACGATCGACCTCAAGGGCAAGATCGTGAAGCTCGAGTAAAAAGTCCTTTACCTTCCAGCGGTGCCTTCCTTACAATTGCTCCGGAAGAGATGCCCACGTATGTTCGGGGCCATCTTTGATTCTCGGCCAAACCCCCGGAGGTTCCGATTTGAAGAAGCGTATCGACGCCCTCAGAAGGAAGGAAAAACGCCTCATTGTCGGGATCGAAACCGGGAGTGCCCCCGGCAAGCTCGGGGCTGCCCTCGTGGAAATCTCGGGTAACGGCAACGAAACGGTGTTATACCTGCGCGGGTTCACGGTCCGTTCCCTGAACGAGGACCTCCAGACCGCGATCGTCGCCATCGAGCGAGATGAGAAGTTCGATTCGGAGGAGCTCGCCGGCATCAATTTTCTCGTTCTCCGCCACCTTTCCAAGCTGTATGAGGACGTTCTGGAAAGCGCCGGGGTGGCGCCGGATGAGGTGGACTGCATAGGGCTCAACTGCCTCGAGGCGGGGCATCTGGCCTTTCCGGGGGACCCGGCGGTTTTCAGTGAATTGACGAATTGCGTCGTCGCGAGCAATTTCAGGATCGGCGCGGACAATGGCGACGGCGGATTCGTAGCCGTCGAGCAGGCGCTCCTCCAGGGCATCGTGAGCGATATGATAGACCGGTTCGGGCTTGATGAAGAAGTGCGGGAAGCGGTCAGCATAGCGTTGCTCGCTAACGAGTCGATATTCAACGCCGGTGTGAGCGTGTGCGAGGGGGAACTGCAGGGAAAGGGTGGGGTTGCCAAGAGCCTCAAGGAGGGAAAGCGCAAGGCTGTCCCGGCCGCGCCGGGCAAGCCCTGCCTCTGCGGAGAGTTCTTCTTTCCCGGCTGAGCGCGATTCCGCAGCGGGGCGGGTGGCGACGTGGATGTTCGCTCTAGGGTTTCCGAGGAAGGGTTTATGAAGCTTTTTGATCGCCGTTCTTTCGCGGCGCTATTTTTTTGTGTGCTCGTCCTTTCGTCGTGCGGGGAGAAGCGCGCCGGAATGCATGGACGTCCCGGCGAGGCGGCGCCATCCGGGGAGGCACTACCCGTCGGGCGACAGCCGATAGGGGGGGAGCGGTCTGCCGGGGAGGCGCAGCCTGCCGGGCAGCCGCCTGCGGTCGAGACGGCCAGGCCGCCGGTCGTCTCCGCAGAGGCTCCGAGGGTGAGGGTTCTGATTCTAGGCGCCCAGCAGGCGGTGCGAGTGCATATCCCTGCGCCGTTTCTGGTCGGGGTGGACGTCAGTGGAGAGCCGCTCGCGAGGATCGATCGTGGAGGGGATTACACGGTCAGGGTTGTCGGGGGCGAAGCGGTTCTCGCCGCCGGAAAAAGAAGGGTGATCTCCTCCGGTTCCGTCTTGGTGAAAGCAGAGGGGGCCGAGAAGGTCCCTGTCAACGGCAGGCCGTACCGGGGAATAGTGCTATTCAGGGCAGGCACCGGCGGCGTCATGACGATCAACATCCTCGACATCGACGATTATATCAAGGGGGTTCTCCCCTCGGAGAT
>JAQTVX010000203.1 GCA_028706585.1 Candidatus Krumholzibacteriia bacterium
CGCTGAACAGGACGAATCTCCTCAACGTCTCTCCCCATTCCTCCGAGCCTTCCATGAGATAATCGCTCCAACACTCATCAAGGAAGAGCTCGCTCTCGAGAGCGTCGAGCTGCTCGAAATTCGGATCTATGCCCGCCTCGATGGGATGCTCCCTCAGGATCGTCGCCGCGAAGGCATGAATCGTCGATATCGGCGCGCGCTCGAGCTCGTCATAGGCGGTCTCGAGATTGGCACGCGCCTCTCCCTTGCACGCGTCGTCCTCAAGACGCTTCAGAATCTCCTGCCTGAGCCTGACCTTCATCTCTCCCGCGGCCTTCTCCGTGAAGGTTATGGCAACGATGCGGCCGCAACGCGCTTTCCCGCTCTCGACGATGGCGAGGAATCGGCCCACGAGGAGACTCGTCTTGCCCGTTCCAGCGCCGGCCTCGACGCAGAAGGAGGCGTCGAGATCGGTCTTCGCACGCTCTCGCGCATCGGAATCGACGAGCGGCTTGCGATTCTGTTTCATTCTTCCGCCTCTTCCACGGTCCTCATCTCGACGTATTCGCGGGCGCGTGCGTCGTTTGCCGCCTTGATCGCGAAGAGACGCGACGAGCCGGCGGAACAGGCGACCCTGACGTCGCAGCTCCTGCACTCCAGATCGTCGGCCGGAGCGAAAAAGACGCCGCCCTCGATGCCTCGCGCAATCACGTCGATGATCTTCGCGAATGCCGGCGAGCATTCATCCCACAGGCTCCCCGAGAACACGACGGCGCTCTTACCCTCTCCAGTTCCGACGTGGCGATAGCATGCCTCTCCCCTCTTGATCTCGAGGCCGAGGATCCTCGCGGCCGCCATGAGGTAAATGGGAAGCTGCAGAGCGGAGCCGCTCGCGAGATCCTGATCCTTGCCGGCGAGCTTCCCCGTCTTGTAATCGACGACGCGGAACCGGCCGCCTCCGCCCGTGTCGATGCGGTCGATGCGGCCATAGAAGAAGACGGTGCGGCCGGCGCATTCGTACGGAATGTCTATCCCGTCGCGCTTTCTGCCGAACGACCTCTCGAAGGAGGCCGGAACGAGATCTCCTCCCTCGAGTCGCTCTTCCTCCAGAAAAAGCCTGATCGATTCGCGCACGAGACGCTTCTCCATCTCCCAGAAGACGGGAAGCCCGACCGGCTTCGTTCTCGGAAATTCATCCAGAAACCGCTCCACGATCGCCCCCGCAATTCCGGAGACCTTATCGGCCGGCGCGACACTCACGGGAAGAAGCCCTCGCTCCTTCAGCTCGCCGAAAATACGCGCCAGAATCCCGTGAAGGAGGATCCCGCGGTCGGCGGGCGAAATGGAGACCATTCGTTCGGGCTCCTCGAGCGCCTCTACCCCGAGAACGCGCGTAAGAAAATAATCGAACGGGCAGCCCGCGTACGTTTCGAGCGACGTCGGCGCGAACCGCCGCCCCGCCTCTTCGAGCATCGCCCGAAGCTCCCCGAGCGCTTCCTTCGACGCGAAAACGCCGTCATATGGCGTGAATCTCCGCGTGCCCCACCTCCCGCGCACGAGATTCATGCCCCTCGAGAAGAAGACATTGTCGGGCAGATATCCGGAGCCTTCCCGAAGCCCTCGCGCCTTCTCGAAATCGAGCTCATGAACGCTCGCAAGCTCGACGCCCCGTGCGGCGGCACCGATTCGCGAAATCCACTCGTAATCGATCCCGGGGCCGTGCGCGCCGTCGATCGAATATCCCTCGATGAAGCGCAGAAACGAGGAGGGGATGCGCTCTTTGCCGGTTCCCTCCTCGAATCTCGGGTAGCTGCACACGAGCTCCTCGCGCGCGGCCTCCCGCGCGAGCTCGAAGAGAAGCGCCTCCTCGTTCAGCCTTTCGGATCTTTCGGACAGGACGATCGCGCCCGCGGATTTCTCGTTGAGATCGAGGCGCGTCCGATCGCTCAGCAGCGGGTCCTGGCGAACCACCGTCGGGAATATTCGTTCGGCGAGTCCCGGTATGAAGACCGCCCTGAACGATAGTCCCCGGGCCTGGGCGAACGAGAGAATATTGACTCCCTCGCCGCCGAAACGGCCGATTGATGGTCCCGCGTCCGAGAGAGCTGCCTCCGCGATCCGGGCGAATGCCTCGAACGATACGCCCGAGCCGGTCGCATCCAGCGCGGCAAGACCCTCGACGACGCCGCACGCCGTCTCCAGGCCAGCGGACTCCTCGAACAGCTCGCGCATAAGCGCCGCAAAGGCACGCGCACGAAGACTCCAAGTCGGAACCCCGGGCTCCTCCCGGCGGGCGCGCATTATCTTCCGGATCAGCGCATCGACCTCCAGCGCGGCGGCGAGCGCCTCCGGCGCATCTCCGTCTCCCGGCGCGTCCCGTCCAAGCCTCTCGATGAGCGCGGCGCTCTCCTCGATCCAGCCGCGCTCGCCGGCGATGCCGGCCTCGGCGCTCCTCCTCACCCAGAGCGAGAAGCGGTCCACGGTCTCCGGGGCCGCCGAAACGGAGCGGAGCGGAGCCGAAACGAGAAACTCGACGAGCTCGCGGCGCTCCAGGGGGCCGCTCAGCATCGCGAGCAGCCCGAGGGCTCCCTTGGCCGCCGCGTTCGTCTCCGCGAGCGAACCGGCACGCAGGTAGAAAGGGATCCCGGCCTCCTGGAGGATCTCCCGGCACAGCGGGGCATACGTTTCAACCGACGGAATTATCAGGGCTACATCGCCGAAGCGCACGCCCTTCCCGACGGCGAGCGCGATGATTCTTCTCGCGATCTCCCGGATCTCCTGCTCCTCGTCCGGCACGTTCAGGAGCCTCGGTCTGACCGCTCGGCCCGCGCCGCCAGGGGGGTCGGCGAGACGCACCGTTTCAAAACCGCTCTGTTCGAGTCTAACGCGCGTCGCCGCGACGAACCGGTGCGCTTTCCCCTCTCCCCAGGGCATGAAGAGAGTCACGTCGCAGCAGCGCGCGAGATGCGCGAGCAGGCGCCTCTGCATCTCGTTGAAATCGTAGAATCCGTAGGCGAATATCGGTTTCCCCAATGAAACAGGCACGGGGCTCGAGAGGGCTCGCAGAAAGGCGCTGTTGACGTCACCACCGAGGCCCTCCACCCGCTCCCTGAACCGTACATAGAGGGAGAGCACGCCCTCCGCCGTTTCGTCGAGGCGTCCATGCGCGGCGCTCCTTTCGAGAATCCCACTCGCCACGGCGGCGGTGCAGCCGGACTCGGCGAGATCGCTGAATGCGGAGAGAAGCGCGCCGCCGAAGCCCCTCGTCTCCGCGGCTCGGCCGAAGACCGTGGAGGCTTCACCGGAGGCGGCGAGCTCGCCCGCGATCACTCTATCGGCGAACTGTGTGAGCGCAACGCCCGCTCCGCCCGACTCGCCGCGCGCGAGCGTCTCCGCGAGATCGGCAAACGTGGCGAACCGGACATTGAACAGCCCGCCGGCTCTCTCCGCCAACATCCTCTTAACGTATGAACCGAGAAGGTTCGACCCTACCAGAATCGTCAGCGGTGCGTAAGGGTCGTTCTTCCGGACCGCCGCTATGCGCTCGAAAAGCGCCGTTTCGAGATCGTATCCGGCTCTTCCGAGGAACGTTGTTCCGGCCATGCAAACCACGCATTCTTCAAATAGACCGCCGACAATTCAACATTAATTTCCGCTCGATGGATATAAGAAAGTGCCGGTGCTGGCATCTTCGCTCGAGCACCGGCACACGACATTGGCGACCCGGCAGCCGCGCCGCGCTATTTGACGCCTTTCATGCGCCTTCTCAAGAAGATTGCGGCGACCAGAATGAGAGCGAGCACGAGAATCGTCACGACAGGTTTCGTGAACAGCGGCACCGACTGTGGCTCCACGGCATGGACGATCTGGACACAGGTGTCATAGGCCCCTCCGCCTTCGGTCCACGCAATGATCGTCAGGGTGTCATAGTCGCACACTGACGCATCCTCTGCGTCGATGACACCGTAAACGTTCCCGCAGAGGCCGCCGGAAACGGTTGTCATGTCGCTCACGTTGATCGCGCTGCCGATGTGACCCTTGCTCGTTATCGAATAATAGTAGTCGGTCTCGGGTGCGCAGAGATCACCGTTGCAGATCTGGAACTCGATGTACGCCTGCGTCTGCCCTTGATCAACGTACGATATGCTATCCTGAGCCACGTAGAGCGCCGGCGGCGACTCAACCACGTGAAGAATCAGGGTGTCAGCGCTGTAATAGTACCAGCCCTTCGAAGGCCTGTAGTCCGGGTTCAAGCAGTCGCCGCAGTCGTCGCATTCGCCGGCGTTGTTGGAGTAAGTGACCGACACGATGATAGTATCGTAATCGCAAATGCTCACATCGCACGGCGCGACGAGATCAACAACTGCATACTTGAGCGAGCCGTAGTTGCAGATACCCGGCACGTTGGGGTTATTCTGACCCCAGAGATCGAGCGTCCAGCCACCCTTGCTCTCGGCGGTCCAGCAGAAGGTGTCATTGGCCATGCAGGTTCCTTCCCAGGTAACGTTGCCCCAATAGACAACCCATTCCTGCGACGCGCCTGCGTAAATGTCGTAGCTGAACTGGC
>JAQTVX010000204.1 GCA_028706585.1 Candidatus Krumholzibacteriia bacterium
AGATGCCGCCGCCCCCGCCGCCGCATTCATTCAGGGCGACGATGCTGTTCTTGAAATTGATGTGCTCCGCCCGGAAGTACATGCCTCCGCCGCCCCCGCCGCCCGAGCAGGTGTTCTCGAGAATCAGCGCGTGAGAGGCAACGAGATAGGCGCGCTCGGAGTAGATCCCGCCGCCCGCGACGTCGCAGTCGTTGGCCGAGATCGTATCGCGGCTGAGAGACGTCGTGCCCAGATACGCGTAGATGCCGCCGCCCTTCCCGTAGCCGTCGTTATCCCGGATGCGGTTGTTGTCGAGAGACGCGATCGCATTGTAGGAGTATATGCCGCCGCCGACCTTATCGCCCGTGTAGGACGAGTTCGGTGACGAGCCGGTTATGCTGTTGTAGCTGAGGATCGCATCCGTGTCGTAGAGGTAGATGCCCCCGCCGCTCTGCGCGGCGCAGCTCTCGAGCACGTTGTGCTCGATCACGGGCGTTCCGCCGGAGCATGCGATACCGCCTCCGGCGCTGAAGGTCGTCTCATCCGCGTAGCCGCTCTCGACGATCCTGTTGTTCCTGATCGTGGGCGACGACTGATAGCTGTAAATGCCGCCTCCGTAGGTGCCGCTCGCCGGTATCGCGGCCGAAGTGCCCGTCCCCTGCGTCAGCGTGAAGCCCTCGATGCCGCAGAGCTCCGATGAGATATTCATGAACGAAACGCCGCTCCCCGCGCCCTGGATCGTCGCCGGGTATGTCGCGGGATCCCGCGTAGTGAAGGTCGTGTCCCATCCGCCGAGCAGGTAGACGGCCTTGTCCACCGTGACGCCGCTCGCGTAGGTGCCGCCCGCGACAAGAATCGTGTCGCCGTCCACCGCGGCGTCCACGGCGTCCTGTATCTCCTGCGCCGCCCAGAAGGTCGTGGTGTACGGGCTCACGTTGCCCCCGCCGTTGCGGACGTAATGGTACGGCCCCCCGTCGATTGTGAAGTTGGCGTCGCTATCGTCGTATGCGCTCTCTCCGGCGGCGTACGCGACGACCCGGATGCGCGCCGTTGTCACGGGCAGCTCGGGCACCGTCCAATCGTAGAGGATTGTTGAGCCCGCGAGCCCATGAGCGATCGTGTACGCGAAATTGGCGCCGCCGTCGATGCTCAGATAAATGCTGATGGAATCGGGATCTTCGCCGCTCGTGGACCACAGGATGTCCTGCGCCTCGCCCACGCTCCATACCTCGCCGCCGTCCGGCGAGCCCACGACAACCGAGAGCGTGTTGACGGCGTTGAAGGCGTTGACCCGTCCCGCGCCCAGCTTGCCCGCGTAAGACGCATTGCACGTGAGAGCGTCGATGTTGTCGGCGGTCTCGTAGAGCTGCGCCTCGACCTCGGCCGCGATCCATGTCGGGTTCTTGGACCAGATGAGGGCCGCCACCGAAGCCGCGATGGGCGTGGCCATGGACGTTCCGCTGATCGAGGCTATGTAATCGGCGCTCGGGTTCGCATGGCTGTGATAGAGGCTGTATATGGCGACGCCGGGCGCGGAGATATCCACCCACGTGCCATAGTTGGACCAGCTCGCCTTGCAGTCGGTCTGATCGGTCGCCGCGACGCTGATGACGTCGAGGCGGCTGCAGAGGTAGTCGGCGGTCGTCGTCCCGTCATTCCCCGCCGCCTTGAACACGAGCCCACCCTCGTTGAGGAAGTAAGTGACGGCGGCCGCGATGCCGCCGGTATTGGAAGAGCCCCAGCTGCACGAAGCGATCCTGGCGCCGTTGTCCGCGGCGTAGTAGAACGCCTCGGCCGCGAAATCCATACGGACGTAGCCGGTCTCCGTGCCCCCGTTGTCTCCCGAGTACCCGATCCGGCACGCCATAACCTTGACGCCGTTGCCGAATACCGTGTTGGAGCCGCTGCCCCAGCCGCCGGATGCTGCGCACGTAGCATAGCCGTTATTGGTGATCGCGCCGACGTTGCCCGCGCAGTGCGTTCCGTGGCCGTTGAAGTCGGCGGGGTCGTTGTCCTTGGTGCTGCAATCCTCACCGGTCCAGCAGCCCGTCACGCCGGTCACGAAGTCGTAGCCGATCCAATCGTCCACGTAGCCGTTGCCGTCGTCGTCGACCGAGGCCGTGCCGTGCTTCTCGGCCCAGTTGATCCACATGTTCCCGCGCGCGGCGGTCTTGTTGGTGTATGATGCATTGACGCCGCCGAGATCCTTGTGATAGTAGCGCACGCCCGTGTCCATAATGGCGACGACGATCGACGTGTCGCCCGTCTCGATGTTCCAGGCTTCGGGCGCATCGATATCGTAATCGCTCGTCTGGTTCAGATGCCATTGGACCGAGTAACTCGCGTCATTGGGCGTCGCGTACATGACGTGGATGCCTATCGGCTCGACGTGATCGACGTTGGGATTCGCGGCGTAGGCCGCCATCGCTTCCTCGAGCGTCCCCTGCGCGAATTTGACCTTGTAGTGGCGAGCGAGCCGCCTGCCTGCGGTCGAGAGGACGGCGCGTCCCCTGTCCGAGCCGGGGAACTGCTGCGAGAGCTTTTCGACTCTATATGTGGACGCGAGCGCGCTGAAACCCGACACCCCGGAGAGCGCCACCGCCGTCTTGGCATCCGACGTCTTGTCGATTGCTACGCCGTCCTTGAGCACGACGATGAACTCGTCCTGGACGTACCCGACCAGCGTCCCGGCAGCGGAGTTCGTCACGTAGATATTGGGGTCCACGTCCGCGACGGTCTGGGCGAAGACTCCCGTCGACGAAACTGCCAAGGAAAAGAACAAAAAAACGCCCACACGCTTCATTTGGCAACCTGCCTCTCGTTTATGAACTCCTACTGTATAATACCAAATGTATCCCTGCTAACTTCAACTCGTATATAATATTAGCATATTCTTGCGGTCCGCGTCAACACCAATTGCCGGGGAACGATGGGGGCGGAAACTAGATAATAATTGAATTTTTCCGCCATTTCGTGTACGTTCCATTGCAAGTGGATTCATGCAATTAGAGTGCCCTATTCGGTGATGACGAGTCCATAACTTCAGAAAACTATCCCGCCGGGAGGAGTCCCCCTATGGAAATGCTCCTATCAGGAAATGAAGCCGTCGCCCGAGGGGTTTACGAGCACGGCGGCGAGTTCGCTTCCGCCTATCCGGGCACCCCGAGCACGGAGATTCTCGAGGCGATCGCGCGGTTCTTCAAGGCAGACGTTTACGCGGAGTGGTCGATCAACGAGAAGGTCGCGCTCGAGGTGGCGGTCGGAGCGAGCTGGGGCGGCGCCCGCTCGATCGCCGCGATGAAGCACGTGGGCGTGAACGTGGCGGCGGACCCGCTCATGACGCTCTCGTACACGGGCGTGGGCGCCGGGCTGATCCTGATCAGCGCCGACGACCCGAGCCTGCACTCTTCGCAGAACGAGCAGGACAACAGATACTACGGAAAATTCGCCTGCATTCCCGTCATAGAGCCGTCCGACAGCCAGGAATCGCTCGACATGATCAAGGATGCATTCGAGATCAGTGAAAAGTTCGACACGCCCGTGCTCTTCCGCATGACGACCCGCATCTCGCATTCGAAGGGTCTCGTGAAGATCGGCGAGCGGCGCGTCGCGGAGCACACGGGATTCGAGAAGAACATCCCGAAGTACGTAATGATGCCCGTGCACGCGATCGTGCGCCACAAGCTCGTCATCGAACGTCTCGAAGCGCTCAAGAAGTTCGCCGAGACGACGAGCCTGAACAAGGTCGAGTGGGGCGACAAGAAGGTGGGCATCATCTCGGGCAGCGTCGCGTACCAGTACGCCAAAGAGGTCATGCCCGGGGCGAGCTTCCTCAAGCTCGGGCTCGGATTTCCGCTTCCGATGAACAAGATAATGGACTTCGCCTCGAAGGTGGAGCGCGTCATAGTCGTCGAGGAGCTTGAACCGTTCTACGAGGAGCAGATCCTCGCGGCCGGGATCCCCTGCGAGGGGAAGAAGTATTTCTCCAACTTCATGGAGCTCAACGTCGAGCGCGTGCGCGAAGGCTTCGTCGAGGCGGGGGTGCTGCCGAAGACCTCGGCCCCGGCCAAGCAATCGCAGGAGAGCGTTCTCCCGAGGCCCCCGGTGCTGTGCCCCGGCTGCCCGCACCGCGGCGTCATGATGGCTCTGCGCAAGCTCGGCGTGTTCGTGACGGGGGACATCGGCTGCTATACGCTGGCGGCTCTGCCGCCGCTCGAGACGATCGATTCGTGCCTCTGCATGGGCGCCTCCATCAACCACGCCTTCGGCATCGAGAAGGCCAAAAAGACCAAGAAGAAGACGGTCGCACTCATAGGCGACAGCACGTTCCTCCACAGCGGTATCACGGGGCTCGCGAACGTCGTCTACAACAAGGGCACCCAGACCACGATCATCGTCGACAACCGCATCACCGCGATGACGGGCGGCCAGGATCACCCGGGCACCTCCAGGACGCTCATGGGCGAGGCGACGCACGCGATCGATCTCGTGGAGCTCGTGAAGGCGCTCGGCGTCGAGCACGTGCGCAAGGTCGACCCGTTCGACCAGAAGGAAACGCTCG
>JAQTVX010000205.1 GCA_028706585.1 Candidatus Krumholzibacteriia bacterium
CATTTGTTCCGTGATAGCATTCCTCCGCTTCCTTTAGATCGTATTCTTGGAGAAAAGACAGTATTTCCGGGTAGATGCAACTTATTGTATCACCGACCGTTGTGAACACATCAACGCTCTGTTCAAAAAATGATACTACCACTTCGTTTGGTACATAATCCTGAGCATAAACTGACGTACTAATCATAACGATGATAGAGATAATGAAAAGTGTTCTTGAACGCATCATTCCACTACCTCCTGCTAGCGATAGAGGGATTTGATCTTGCCCCAAGTGGCTTTCTCGGTGGCCGTAGAGCCACACCCGATATCATATAGGCCGATCGTCCCGCAGGAATACCCGTCGGGATGATTTCCTGACGCACATGGAGAGTTTCTCTGCAGAAGAAAATTGCCCGACTCCCCCGGCGCAACGGCGCAGAACAAAGGATCCATAGAGATGTTGCCGCTTGTGCCTGTAGGGTCGGAGCCATACAGCAACGTGTAGTTCATATCATTGCCGAATACATCATTGCATTGAGGTTCTAATATCGCCGCCTCCACGCCACATTCATTGTAAGCAATGAGGTTGTTGCCAACATAGCATCCATAAGCACTACCAAAATCAACTCCAGTGCCGCTGTTGTACGATATCGTATTGCCTATCACGTAAATATCCGAGCAGATATCAGTGCAGTAAACGGCGCCCCTGTTGGCGTAAGCGAGATTGGCCTGTAGTGTTACGGATGACGAACCACACAACAATATTGCACTTAACCCACCATTCCTAAAGACGCAGTTGTCTATAGTGACATGGTATGAATATTCTACGATCACTCCATGGTCGGGAAAATTCTCATAAGTAAAGCCGGTTAACTCTATATGCTGCGAATTGCCAATATTGATGATATTATATGCCGGCGCATGCAAGATAGTACTTTCGGGGCCCGCCTCGCTGGCAATAGTCAGACTGTCCTTGCTTTCGCAATAGACCTTTTCTTCATAGGTACCAGGAGCGACAACGACCGAATCGCCCGCTCTTGAGCTGTCAATAGCCGCTTGGATCGTGGGCGCATCGCCGGTCGAATCAGGTTTCACGTACCAGCTCCGGGCATGAGCGCCGGCCGCAATAGCGAGCACGCAAATGATGATTAGAAACATCTTGTGCGCCACCCTGGAAACGGAGAATTGCAATGACCCGAACGAACGCGAATGTTGATTCAGAGCTCCACTCATGGGTATGCCCTCGCATTCTGTCGAGATATGGGGCGATTTTGATTCGAGAGGTAGTGCAAGGCGCGCTTGAGGCGGCAGCTTATGATAATAGTCAAATATTTCACATTCTCCCCCCAGATGCAGAGGAACAATACAATATATTTCTGACTATATCAAGTGACTTGTAGTGTGGATTGTGTGTACAGACGCTTTGCTTTGTATCAGACGAGATAGATCTCAATGTTATTCTGCGTCTTTTAGAGCGATTCTTAGGACTTCTCTCTGCCTGTGATGCGAGAAGAGTCAATCGGGAAGAGTGCCGTGAAACCGGCGATGAGGGGGGCACATGATCGATGATGAGCAGAAGGACGGCTCACACTCCGCAAGATGGAAGGGGAAGGACGCGTCGCGCGTAGGCACGAGCTCGGATGTGCGTTCCTATCGGCTCACACAGCGGGGAAGTGCGCTCCACCAATGGTACTGCCGCGATAGCTACAGCCTCTTCTCCGCAGCCGCGCCTACGCACCCTCCAGCGCGTGGCGAAGATCCTCGATGAGATCGCTCACGTCCTCGATGCCGACCGAGTAGCGCACCAGTCCGTCCGTGATTCCCGACTCCTCGCGCTCTTCCCTGGGTATGCCCGCGTGCGTCATCGAGGCGGGATGCTCGATCAGGGTCTCGACCCCGCCCAGGGACACCGCCAGCATCGCGAGCTTCACACGGTCCATGAGGCGCCTGCCCGCTTCGATTCCACCCTTCAACTCGAAGCTGATCATCGAGCCGAATCCCGTCATCTGCTTGCGTGCGAGCTCGTGCTGCGGATGCGACGGCAGGCCGACGTAGCGCACCCATACCACCTCGGGACGCGCCTCGAGCCAGCGCGCGATCTCGATGGCGTTCGCCTGGGCCCGCTCGACGCGCAGGCCGAGCGTCTTGATGCCGCGGTGAACGAGGTATGCCTGATGCGGATCCATGTTGCAGCCCATGACGGTCATCATGCCGCGGAGCTTCCGGTAGGTGAGCTCGTCGCGCGCCACGAGGATCCCGCCGACCACATCGGCGTGCCCGTTGATGAACTTGGTCACGGAGTGCAGCACCACGTCGGCCCCGAGCGTGAGAGGCTTCTGGAGAACAGGAGAGGCGAACGTGCTGTCCACGACGAGCGGGCAGCCGTGCTCGTGGGAGAGCTTCGCGACGGCGCGGATGTCCGTCACCTGCATGAGGGGATTCGAAGGCGTCTCGACGTAGATCAGCTTCGTCTCCGGGCGCATCGCCCCGCGCACGCTCTCGAAATCCGACGTGTCCACGTACGTCGCGGAGACGCCGAAGCGCGACAGATGCTTGTCGAGAATCGTTCTCGTCGGCCCGTACATCGCGGCCGTGCTCACCACGTGATCGCCCTTGGAGAGAAGCGCGAGGAATGCCGTGGCGATCGCGCCCATGCCGGAGCTAGTGGCCACGGCGCCGATGCCATCTTCGAGCTCGGCCATGCAGCTTTCGAGGGCCGCGATGGTCGGATTACCGATGCGCGTATAGATGTAGCCTTCCGATTTCCCCGCGAATCGGTTCGCACCGTCCTGCGCGCTGTCGAATCCGAAGGTCGAGGTCTGATAGATCGGCGTGACGGCGCTCCCGTACTTGTCCTTCGTCGCCCCCGCGTGCACGAGCTTCGAGCGAAATCCCAAACGTTTTGAGTCCATGACGTAATGCTCCTGTTCTTATGCTTGGCCGGGGCCCCCCGGGCGCCGGCAATGGCGATTCCGACACGTGGCGCCCATCGACGGCGACGGGTGCTCCGGTATTATAACCTATTACACCGGCGGGGGAAAGAGCGCGTTCGGATTTCTGCGACCGGATTCCTCAGCGCGGGAGCAGCGCCGCCAATCTCGTTCCCATTTCAATGAAGGCGCGGACGTCCTCGCTCTTCGCGAGCTTCCTGTTTCGATAGAGGATCAACGTGCTGCCCTCGCCCTCCATCGAGATGCCGGGCGCCCCCTCGACGAACTGGATCAGCCCGCCCGTGAAGAGCTTCTGTATCTGATACTCGTCGTCCCCGCGCAGGGAGTACTTCTTCGAGAACTCCGGGTGCATGTCGAAGTTGATGTCCTTGTGCCCGAAGAATGCTTCAACCTTGTCCCATACGTGCTCGGGGCGCAGGCAGAAGCGCGGCAGCGGCCGCCCTCCGACGTTCAGGCTCAGCACGGTCTGCCGGAACGTGTGCTTCTCCTTGCCGCCGCCGATCGTGTACGCGTAGTCGAACAGCGCCATGTTCGAGGCCTCGCCCCGGCCCCGCATCAGATTGGTGAAACGCTTTGTGTGCCCGTGGGCGAAGAGCCGAAAGCCGGCCATCATCGACGCCAACGTGTCGTCTCCGTCGGGGGAGAAGCTCCACCGCATCTCGACGGCCAGCGCCTCGAGCGCCGCGCGACGTTTGCTCCGCTTCCGACGTGCATAGTACGCGATGCCGGCTGAGAGCGCGGCCGCCGCGATGACGAGCAGCACTATTCCAATAGTTTCCATGGCGCGTTCGAACCTCCTAGTGTAAGTGAGCTATATCCAAGCGCTTTAGTATATAGCGTCACTATCCGCGAGTCTACATGCATTTGATGCGGAACCGTACTCAGGGAGAAAAGACCCAAAATCGGTCAAGGTGACGGACATTTGCATTGACAATATTAAGACCGTTAACTATCATTCCCTTGAATCATTGATAATTACACCTTTGCAAGGATGGACATATATGCGGACATATGAACAGACACATCCGTGGATAAAATTCCAGTTGGACCTTCGGCCCGCCGCCCCCAAGCTCTGGATGCTGTTGGGGGAGGCATCTTCAAAGTGCGAGCACATCGCGGGGGTTCCTTTGCAGCCCGACGTGGCCATGGGCCTGCACCAGCTCTATCTCGCCAAGGGCGCGCAGGCGACGACGGCCATCGAGGGCAATACCCTGTCGGAGCAGGAAGTCCTTCAGCGCATCAAGGGAGACCTCGCGCTTCCGCCCTCGAAGGAATACCTGGGCCAGGAAGTGGACAACATTGTCAAGGCTTGCAACGGAATTCGGGATCGCCTGCGTGAGGGAAGCGCCACCATTACACCGGAGCTCGTGCGGGAATTCAACGGAATGGCGCTGGAAAAGTTGACCCTCGACGACGGAGTGATCGCCGGAGAAGTGCGCCGGCATTCGGTCACGGTCGGCGGCGTCTATCGCGGAGCTCCCGCCGAAGATTGCGAATTCCTTCTGGACCGCCTGTGCGAATGGCTGAACGGCCCGGACTTCCGCGCCGCCAAGGGAATGGAGATCGTGTACGCGATCATCAAGGCCGTTGTCGCAC
>JAQTVX010000206.1 GCA_028706585.1 Candidatus Krumholzibacteriia bacterium
GGCGAGGTTGTCGTCGGTTTCAACAGGGAAGAGGCGGCCGCTTTTCCCGATAACAGCGAGACGTTTCTGGAGCGGATCAATGGCGCTCTCGAGCTCGGGCTCAGGTGCCGGGTCCGCGTCGTGTGTCCGACGCTCCGCATGACGAAAAGGGAGATCGTGGACGGCGCGCTCGCGCTCGGAATCCCGTTGGAGCTCCTCTGGAGCTGCTACGGGGGAGGCGAGCTTCCCTGCGGGTCGTGCGAGTCGTGCCTGCGGCTGAAACGTGCGGTCGCCGGCACGCCGGCCGAGCGGCGGGTGAGGTTTCGAAAGGAGGGCTCGTGAAAGAGAGAGGATATGCGTTGCTGGAGACGGCGTTTCTCGCGGAGGCGATCGAGTACACGGGCGCGGAGCTCCGCAGCCACTTCGTGCGCGAGAAGGCCGGGATTCCATGGGACGGCGTCGTAGCGTTCACCGGCGCTTGCCGCGTCGCCAGCTCGCGCCTCGTCGATCTCGAGGACGCCGAGGAGCAGCATGAAATAACCGCGAAGCAGATGCTCAGTTTCATCGGCGAGCATTTCCAGTGTCCGCTCCGCGAAGGGAACCTGCGCCTCAGGCTCTTCGCGTCGATCGTGAAGGAGACGCTCGAGGAGCAGTCTCCCGGAATCGAGGTGAGGCGCGATGGCGACGATCTCTTCGTGAACGATCGCAAGCTCACCGTCGCCATCTGCACGGCGTCGCCGATGTCGACCGTTTTTCATTTCGGAGTGAATATCAATCCTTCGGGAGCGCCTGTTTCCGCGGTAGGGCTCAAGAAGTTCGACGTCGACGCCAAGCGGTTCGGTCTCGCCGTGATGGAGCGATACCGGCGCGAGTGCGAATCGATAGAAGGCGCGCTCAGGAAGGTGCGGGGGGTTTCGTAAACGTGGCCGCGGAGGGGTACGTCGCCGAGGTTTTCCGGTCGATCCAGGGTGAAGGTCTCCACGTCGGCGTGCTGCAGATCTTCGTGCGCTTCGCCGGGTGCTCGCTCCGCTGCGTCTACTGCGATACGGTTCGCGCGCGGGAGCGCACTCCGCATTGCATTCTCCAGGGAGTTTCTCCCGTTCCCGGGAAGGATCGGCCGGCGCGGCGCGTTCTCCCCAATCCGGTCGATTCGCGCGAGATCGCGGGCGCAGTCCGCGCCCTGGCCGAAGCGTCCCCCGGCATTCATTCGGTGAGTGTCACGGGAGGCGAGCCTCTGGAGCAGGGGCGGTTTCTGCTCGCCTTTCTGGCCGGGATGCGTGAATACGGCCTCCCCGTTCATCTCGAAACGAACGGCCTCGTGGAGGATGCCGCGCGCGAGGCGGCGCCGCTTGCGGATTTCATCTCCATGGACATCAAGCTTCCCTCGCTCTGCGGGGGCGCCGATCTCTTCGCGATCCATCGGCGCGTTCTTCCCATGTTCCGAGGGCGCGCTCTCGCGTGCAAGGTCGTTGTCGCCGATGGATACGACGCGGGCGAATTCGAGGAGGCGGCGCGGCTCGTCGCCGGTTTCGACCCGCGGACGCCGTTCATCATCCAGCCGGCGACGCCGACGGAAGCATGCGGGGGCGTAACGGGTGAAGAGCTCCTCGCGTGTTACCTCAAGGCGGCCGCGTATCTGGATGATGTACGGGTGATTCCCCAGTGCCATCGGATCCTGGGGCTCGACTAGAAATAAAAAAATGCTGCGAGATAGTACGATGCAGGGTCGGGTTCGTGAAGGCGGCGACCACCTCGCAGCGATTCGGTGAATGAGCAAGCGGCGTACCATGCGCATCGCCCCACGATGGCGCGTTTGAGCGCAATCGCTTGAGGCGCAGCTAGTTGCGAATTACGATGTGCATTCGAACTGTTGCGCGTTGATTCCGGTTATTCCCGATCGTTACTTCCCCGAAATCCCATGGTCTTCAAGAGATTTAGCGCTTTTGCAATCGCTCTCGTGCTCATCTGCAACGGCGGCCTCCCGCGCTCCGCGCCGGAAGGCCCCGCCGTCGGCCCAGAAATCACTTGACAACTTGTAACCTCCGCATTAAAAGCAATATATAATAGTGGATAGGCGATTCCGCACGGGGAGGGGACCAGCAACCCTGGGTTTTTCCAAGGAGGAAGTCCGATGACCAAGGCCGAAATCGTGGAAAACATTTCCAGCAGAACAGGGTTGACGAAGAAAGAAGTCGCTGAAGCCGTAGATAATTTCCTCGGTTGCATCGCCAAGGGTCTCGCGGACGGCAAGCACTACGAGATTCGCGGCTTCGGGACTTTCAAGGTGAAGGCTCGCAAATCCAGGATGGCTAGGAATCCGAGAACCGGCGAGGCGGTTCCCGTGCCGGACCGTAAGGTGCCCGTATTCAAGGTGTCACGGGAGCTGAAGGAGCTCGTCGCCCAGTCCTGACATCCGGCCCGCACTTCAATCCAATCAACGATTCGCTGCGTTCCGCGCGACACCGGCGGGGCAGGACTTTTCGCGCGGCATTCGCCATGAGACATAGAGGTACGTGATGGAGAGAATCATCGATCTGAGGAGCGATACGGTCACGAGGCCGTCCCGGGAGATGCGCGAGGCGATGGCCTCGGCGGAGGTCGGAGACGACGTTCTCGGCGACGACCCGACGGTGAAGCGTCTCGAGGCCCGCATGGCGCGGCTCTTGGGCAAGGAGGCGGCCGTCTACGTGCCGAGCGGAACCATGTCGAATGTGCTCGCGCTTCTCTCGCAGACGAGCCCCGGCGACGAGGTGATCCTGGACAGAAACTGCCACATATTCAATTACGAGGTGGGGGGAGCGGCCGTTCTGGGCGGGTTGCAGCTGTTTCCGATGGATGGCGAGGGCGGGCTCCTGCCGATCGATTCGCTTCCGGCCGCGGTGCGGCCGGCCAACATACACCATCCGCGGACGGCGCTCGTCGCTGTCGAGAATACGCATAATCGCGCGGGCGGCAGGGTGTACCCGTTCGATCAGCTCGAGGCAGTCTCGCGCTTCGCGCACGAGCGGCGCCTGCGAGTCCACATGGACGGGGCGCGCCTCGCCAATGCGTCCGTGAAGACGGCTATAGCGATCGACCGCTACGGCGCGCTGGTTGACTCGGTCACATTCTGCTTCTCGAAAGGGCTCGGCTGCCCCATCGGATCCATCCTCGTCTCGGACGCCGCGACGATAGACAGGGCGCGCTCGTGGCGAAAGCGGCTCGGCGGAGGGATGCGGCAGGTGGGGATACTCGCCGCGGCGTGCCTCTATGCGCTCGACCACAACGTGGCGCGCCTCGCCGAGGATCATGACAAGGCGGCCCGCATCGGCGCCATTATAGAGCGTTCGGGAAAATACCGGCTCACGTTTCCCGTCGAGACGAACATCGTGATCTTCGCTCCGGTCGATCCGCTCGCCGGGATGGGAGCTCTGGAACGCTCGATTCGGGGCGTTGGAATACTCGCGCATCTGATCTCGGAACGTTCAATGCGCATGGTCACGCATCTCGACGTGCAGGAGGCCGATATTGAGCGCATCGAAGGCGTCCTTCCCCGCATTCTCGAGGCCTGACGTGCGGGCCTCATAAACGGGGGCGATTCTCTCGTGAAGGAATACTCATTCTACCTCGTCGGAACGCCCATCGGGAATCTCGACGATTTTTCCTCGCGCGCGGCCGATACGCTTCGCTCCGTCGATTGCGTGCTCGCGGAGGATACTCGCAAGACGCACGTTCTCCTCGACCGATACGGCATACGGACGCCCGTTCGATCGTACCACGACCATAACAAGGAAAAGGTGACTCCCGGGATCATCCGGGAGATCGCGGATGGAAAGAGCTTCGCGCTCGTCGCGGATGCGGGGACCCCGCTGATCTCGGACCCGGGATACTACATAGCGCGAAAGCTCATCGAGGAAGGAGTGGCGATCACGGCGATTCCCGGCGCGTGCGCGATAACGACGGCGCTCGTTCTGTCCGGGCTTCCGCCGGACCGCTTCACGTTCTACGGCTACGTTCCGCGCAAACCGGGGGAGCGGGAGAGGGTGATCGAGGAGGCCGCCGCGAGCCCGTACACGGGCATTTTCTACGAGAGCCCGCACAGGCTCCTGAAAACGCTCGAGGCCTTCGCTCGGATCCTCCCTGAGCGCGAGATCGTGGTCGCGCGGGAGCTCACGAAACTGTACGAGGAGGTCCTCAGGGGAGACGCGGCGTTGCTTGTCGAGCACTTCACCCAGGCTCCCCCGCGGGGCGAGATCACGATCCTGGTGCGCGGGCTCGGCAGGAAGCGCGGCTCCGAGTGACGCGCCGTGCGCGTCCCGGAGGCGTCGGTGCCGGTTGACACGCCGCGCCGGGGCGCTTCATAATAGCGCGGCCCTATCGAAAGAACAGGAGCGTTCGATGCCGGAAAAGACCGCGATACGGGACAGATTTCGCGCAGTTCTGGATCCAGTCGTTCTCGCTCTCATGAAGGCCGGTGTGCCCCCCATGGCCGTGACCGTCTTGGGCTTGGGTCTCGGCCTCGCCGGTGCCGCCTTG
>JAQTVX010000007.1 GCA_028706585.1 Candidatus Krumholzibacteriia bacterium
ATCAACGCCGCGCTCGACATTGAGGCGCGAGCGCCGCTCGTGCTCGGCAGACACGAGGCGTATATAGGCGTTCTCATGGATGATCTTGTGACGAAGGAAATCGACGAACCTTACCGGATGTTCACCTCGAGGGCCGAGCACAGGCTCGTTCTCAGGCAGGACAACGCGGACGAGAGGCTCTTCAAGCATGGAGCGAGATGCGGCCTCCTTCCGCGGCGGTTCTGGGAGGAGATGGTGATCCGGCGGAAGCGCATCGCGGGAATACGCCGCCTCATCGAGCGGCATGTCGTGTCTGTGGAGGATTGCGACCGCATTCTGGCCGCCAAGGGCAAAGAGGCCGTATCGTCGCCGCTCAGAGCCTCGCAGCTTCTCCAGAGACCCGGCATCGGCATAGAGGACCTGGCGGCGGTCCTGCCCCCGGGGTTGCAGGTGGAGCGGCGCAGGGACAGAGAAACGATCGAGGTTCAGGCGAAGTACGGCGGCTACATCCGCCGCGAGAAGAGACTCATGGAGAGAATGCTTCAAATGGAGAGAATGCAGATTCCTCAGGATTTTTCCTACGATATCGAATCGATGAGCACGGAGGCCAGGCTCAAGCTAGGCAAATTTCGTCCCGCTACGCTCGCTCAGGCATCGAGGCTTTCTGGCGTGCGGTCGTCGGACCTGTCGATTCTCATGATCTACTTGAGCAAGAAGAGCCGGAAAGGCCACAAATGAAGGAGAAGACACCGGGGGAAATGGTGGAATGGGCCATCAGTGCGGCCGGATTCGAGGGCCTGAACCCCCAATCAAGGGAGAGGCTGGAGGCCTACGCGCGGGAGGTGGGCTCCTGGAGCGAGAAGATGCACCTCGTCGGCAGGGGGCGTCTGGCGGGCAACCTGGAGCTTCTCGTGCTCGATTCGCTCCTGCTTCTGCGGGCGGCCGAGGGTGGCGGCCTTCTGGTGGGCAAGATAGCGGACATAGGATCCGGCGCCGGTTTCCCCGGGGTCGTGTGGTCGATCGCCCGCCCCGAGCTCGACGTGACGTTCTTCGAGCGCAGGCTCAAGCCCCAGCTCTTCCTCGAGAGGGTCGTCGCGCGCCTCGGGCTGGATCGGGCCAGGGTCATCGGCGATGACGCCTCGAGATTCCGCGAGCCGGCGAGCTTCGATGTCGCCGTATCGAAGGCAGCCGGGAGGCTCGCGGTGATTCTGCCCATCGCGGATCTCCTTCTAAGGCCGGAAGGGGTCTACATCACCATAAAGGGCCGAGCCTGGAGAAGCGAGGTCCCCGGACGGCGTCGGACCGCAATGCGGCTCCAATCGGCGGTCGAGCTTGGAGGGAAGCGCGGGACGGCCATCATATTCCGCAAGAGGCAGATCCTCTGATTGTTTCACGTGAAACACCTTGGCACCGCCCCCCCCCGGGGAAAGACAGAAAAAGACCTTTCTCCTCTTGCTGTTTCACGTGAAACGGCGCTTAACGCGTTCCGGGGCGCTTTTTCGTTGCTTTTCATTACTGCGGAACCTATAATGCCATTGACCCCGCCTCTACCTGGGAGGAATGGATGAAAACCACCAAATCCCGGCTTTTGCTGCCGGCGCTGTCATGCGCCGCCGTTCTTCTGTGGCTTGGCTGCGATAACGGGGGCAAATTCGTCAATTCGGCGCCGAGCGATCTCGAGATCACCGTGAGCAAATGCTATGTCGTGACCGGTGGTACGGTCAAGCTCACCGGAGGCGCCACGGACGAGGACGGCGACTCGCTGACATACTACTGGAAGGCGACAAGAGGAAGCTTCATCCCAACGTCCGCCATTGGGGATACCCTCACGTGGAGGGCGTCGTCCGAGGCAGGGACCGTGACGATCACGTTGACCGTAAGCGACGGCATAACTGAGAGTTCGACGACACGGGCGATCACGGTGTGCGCCCAGTTTCCAACCTTGATCTCCACTTCCCGAGCAATTGAGAACAAAGGCTATCCGTACATTCTCACGAACATCACCCCCCTGCGAATCGCATCGGGCGTGACCCTGACGATCGAGCCGGGCGTGACCATCATCATCGATAGCGCCACGGGAGGATTCGAAATCTACGGCCATCTCATTGCCCGGGGGACGTCGGCGCTCGGAATTAAGATGCAGGGAAATTCCTGCACTTCCTTGTCGGGCCTTTGGGCCGGATTATATCTGATAGAAGGGAACAGCCAGGCTACTATCGAGAACTTGGATTTGTCAATGTCCACCGATGGAATCCAGGTGAGCGACGGGGCGGCAGCGACCATCCGGAGCTGCAAGTTATATGACAATACCAACATGGCCATAAGCGTCCTGAACGAGGGCTCCGTGGTGAGCATCCGCTCGTGCGAGATCTGGGACAATGGCGCGGGCATCTATGTTCGCAATGCGGTCACGGCTATCAAGACGAGCTCCATCAAATACAGCTCCGGCAACGGGGTGGAGGTGGACTTCTCGTCGGACACGGAACTACCCGCGGTGACAATCGACAGCTGCACCATAGGGGATAACGGGGGTTCCGGCATTGTGCTTTCGGAGAGGGCTGCGCCAGAGATCCACTACTGTGCGATATTCTCCAATGGCGAAGGCGAGAGCGCTTACGGAATCAAGCTCGATGCCTATGCGGCGACCGATACGGTGAGAGCGGAGAACAATTTCTGGGGTTATGCCAGCATGACCGAAGAAGAAATCTCGGCGCTTATCTACGACAAGGCGGACAATCCGACGTACCTGCATGCGTACGTGAGCTTTACGCCGTGGCTCAGAGCGAGCCCCGTGTCGTTGGCGCCCCCGAGACGGAAGATGTGAAAGGGAGAGCATGGCCAAGATTGTGGCGATAGCGAACCAGAAAGGCGGCGTGGGGAAAACGACGACGGCTGTTAACCTCGCGGCCAGCATGGGGGCGGCAGAAAGGAAGGTCCTCCTCGTCGACATCGATCCTCAGGCGAACGCGAGCAGCGGCTTCGGGGTAAGGGTGGTGGAAGGGGAGAAAACCATATACGAGGTTATCCTCGGAGGAGTCGGCGCGAAAGAGGCGATCCGCAAGGTGGAGCTCGTGGATATCATCCCGGCGCATCCGCGGCTCATAGGCGCCGAGATCGAGCTTGTATCGCAGCTTGCGCGCGAGTACAAGCTCAAGGAGGCGCTGGCCGAGGTCGCGGCGGATTATGATTATGTGTTTATTGATTCGCCGCCGAGCCTCGGGCTTCTCACCCTGAACACGCTGACGGCCGCCGACAGCATTCTAATTCCAATTCAATGCGAATATTACGCCCTGGAAGGCTTGAGCCAGCTCCTGAGCACGATTCGCATGGTGCAGAAGCATCTCAACCCCGACCTCAGGATCGAGGGGGTCCTTCTCACGATGTTCGACAAGCGCCTCAATCTATCGAACCAGGTGGCACAGGAAGTCATATCTTATTTTGGTGAAAAGGTTTACGAGACCGCCATACCCCGAAACGTGCGGCTCAGCGAAAGCCCGTCCTTCGGCCGTCCCGTGCTCTTGTACGATGTTCAGAGTGTAGGGGCAAAGAGCTATCTCAAATTGGCAAAAGAAGTTATCGAGAGACAGAATAGTCACGCGGAGTCCAGGGAGCGGCCAGGGACTCTCATCGAGACGCATGAGAAGACCGGTGAAGGCAGGTGGCGCGAGAGATGACCAAGAAAGTGCTCGGACGTGGAATCGAGGCCTTGATATCTCAGGACCTGCGAGAGAGCGTTTCGGAGACAGAACGGGTTAAAGAGCTGGAGATAGACCGGATCGACCCGAACCCGCATCAGCCGCGGACCCATTTCGATTCGGATCACCTCAGGGAGCTCGCGGAATCCATAAAGCTGAACGGTGTTCTCCAGCCGGTCGTGGTGAGGAGGGTCGGGGATCGGTATCAGCTGATTCTCGGTGAAAGGCGGCATCGGGCCGCGAAGCTCGCCGGCAAGGCAACGATCCCGGCCATCGTGCGCGAGGTGAACGACGCGGAATCCCTCAAGCACGCCCTGATGGAGAATCTCCAGCGCGAGGATCTCAACCCGATCGAGGAGGCGCGTGGGCTTCAGGCGCTCAAGGATGGATTCGGCCTCTCGGTCAACGACATCGCGTCGATGATCGGCAAGAACAGGAGCACGATCGCAAACAGCCTCCGACTGCTCGGCCTCCCCGAAATCGTGATGGCGCTCATCGTGGAGGGAAAGCTGACCGCGGGGCATGCGCGGGCGCTGCTGTCGATAGATGGGGAAGAGGCGCAGATCGAATGGGCCAGGAAGATCGTCAGCGAGGGTCTCACCGTGCGTGAGATCGAGCATCCCGAGCCGGGCGCGCCGCGCGCGAAGAGGCGGCGCGGGCCGCGCAGGCTCTCCACGCAGGCGCAGGCGATCGAGGAGGCGCTCGAACGGCACCTCGGCACGCGCGCCAAGATCACGCCGCGAAACAAGGGCGGGGTCATCTGGATAGAGTATTACTCGGATGAGGAACTGGAGAGAATTCTCGAGAAGATGGGGATCGGGCTGCAGCTCTGAAATGGACAAGGGAAAATTCTCGATAATCATCGTTCCGCACGATCTCAAGAGAACGCGGACGTATCGAATCCCATACGCGCTTTTCTACGCGGTCGTGGGGCTCGTCGCGGCCGGCCTCATTGTCATGATCATTTTCGTCGCCTCATACGGATCGCTTCTCCTGAAGGTTCGGGAGGGGCTCATCTACAAATCGCATGTCGAAGAGCTGGAAAAGCGCCAGGAGCAAATGGGAGAGTTGCGGAGAAATCTGGCCGAGCTGAGGTCCATGAATCTGCAGGTGCGCCGGATGCTGGGCCTCGGGTTGACGCCGCTGGACCGCCTTGCCATGGAGCGGGCCCAGAAAAGGAAGGAGGAGGGAGCGCCGGCGCTCAGGACGGAACAGGCCGCGATGCTGCGAGCGATACCGACGTTCTGGCCCGTGCGCGGATTCATCACGAACAAGTTCAGAGAGGGAGCGAGCTCGCGCGATTCTCTGTTTCACGGGGGCATCGATATAGCGGTGGACAGCGGCACTCCGGTGAGAGCCGCGGCCTCGGGGTACGTGACCGAGGCCGGCTGGAAGGATTCGTACGGCTACTGCGTGCAGATAGATCATGGGTATGGAATAAAAACACTTTACGCGCACAATGAAATGCTGGTAGTAATTGACGGGGAGCGTGTGGAGCAGGGGGAGATAATTGCATATTCGGGGAGCACGGGGAAGAGCACTGCGCCTCATCTCCATTTTCAGGTGACGCAGAACAACGTGCTTGTTGACCCGCTGAAATATCTGCTTCAATGAGGAGGAATATGATTGGAGGGAAGAAAGAGGCCAGGAAGGAGGACATCATGTTCGGCAAAGAGGGAGAACAGATGCCAGGGGAGGGCAAGATGAACTCGATCATCGGCAAGGGTTGCAAGATCAATGGGACCGTGATCGTCTCGGAGGGAACACTCCGTATCGACGGCGATTTCGAGGGAACGATCCAGGTTCCGGATCAGCTCGTCGTGGGCAAGGATGGCCGCGTGAAGGCGGAGATCAAGGTGAAGAGCGCGGTTGTCGGCGGCACCGTCATCGGCAACATAGACGCGAAGGAAAAAATCGAGCTCCAGGCCGGCTCCCGGCTCGAGGGCGATATCAAGACGACGCGCCTCGTAATCGACGAGGGTGTATTCTTCGAGGGCAACTGCAAGATGAGCCCGGAAGGGCAATCGCGCAGCGACGTGAAGCCTTCGATTCAGTCGTCGCAGTACCAGCAGTCGAGGAAGCCGGAAGTGTCGGTTGGCGCAAAATAGGGATCCGGGGGCAGCGCGAAAAATTAGATGATGATAACGGAACGCTCCGCCACATACGGAGCGCGAAGGAATGATAAGAGGCGCCCGATTCACGGGCGCCTCTTTTTCTTTGGGCCGCCGGTTGCGAGCGGCCGCTCCGCCTCGGTCGGCGCCGAAGCTACTGAACCTTCACTTCGATCTGTTTGGGCTTGGGCTGCTCGGTCTTCGGAATCGTGAGCTTGAGCACCCCGTCGGTGAACACGGCTTCGATGGCGTCCTTGTTGACGTTGTCGGGAAGGCTGAAGGTTCTCACGAACTCGCCGTAGTGGCGTTCCGCGAGTCTATAGGTCTTTTCCTTTTTTTCCTTCTCGAACTTCTTCTCTCCCCGCAGGGTGAGAATGTCGTCGTGAACCTCGATCTTGATGTCGTCCTTGTTCAGGCCCGGGAGATCGGCGCTGATCTCATAGTTGCCGTTTTCCTCGGCGATATCTACTCTAGGGGACCAGCGGACGACGCTTGTGTCGCCATGCCCCGTGGGTCCGAAGAAATCCCCGATGAGCATGTTCATATCTTCCTGCAGTCCGAAGAGATCTCTTGCCGGATTCCATCTTACGATTGCCATGACTCTACCTCCTGTTCCAGTTCCTTTTCTTGGCCTACTATCGTTTCTCTGCTCACGAGTATCGCAGGAGGTGTGCCAGAAAGAGTCACCGGTGCAACTGCACATTAGTCAACAGGTTGGGGGCATGGGTGAGGAATGCGGTGGCAAAGGAACCCATCGGGGCATGCCAAAATACGCCAAGCGCGCATGGGCGCGGACACATTTGCTGCCAAAATGGCAGCGCCGATATGGCTTTTGTTTGTGGCTTCTTGGCAGTAATTATGTGCGGCGCTTCCTCTGAAGCAGGGAGACGAGCTGGCGCGCCGTCCTCGTATTGAGTATGTTGGCCGCGGTGAGCCATCCGCGGCGGGCGGTCCCGAGGCCGTATATCATATAGTCGAGCTCGGAGAGCACGTGCGTATCCGTCCCGATGCCGATCATCACGCCTGCGGCGGCCGCCGCGCGGCAGGCGGCCGCATCGAGATCGAGACGCGCCGGGTGGGCGTTGATCTCGATGGCCGTGCCTGTTCGCGCCGCGGCGCGGATGACCTCCTGCATGTCGATATCGAATGCGTCGCGCATGCCGAGAAGGCGCCCCGTCGGATGAGCCAGGACGTTGGCGTATGGATTCTCCATCGCGCGGACGACGCGCTTCGTCATGGCGCCGCGGTCCATTTTGAATTTCGAATGAATAGCAATGTAGACGACATCGAGCCGCTTCAAGAGCTCCTCGCTCATGTCGAGGGAGCCGTCTGGGAGGATGTCGACCTCGCTCCCCCTGAGAAGCTTGAAGCCCCTGAGGGTTGCATTGATTGAATCGATCTCGCCGAGCTGCTTGCGAAGGCGCTCCGGCGAGAGCCCTCCGGCGATATGGAGACTCTGCGAGTGATCGGTGATGAGTATGTATGAATAGCCTTTCTTCTTCCCCGAGGCTGCAATCTCCTTGAGCGTGGCGGCGCCGTCCGAGAAATTCGAGTGGCAATGGAGATCCCCCCTGATGTCTTTGAGCTCGACGAGCGCGGGGAGCGTTCCCGCCAGGGCGGCTTCGATCTCTCCGGAGTCCTCGCGAAGCTCCGGGGGGATGTAGGGCAGCCCGAGCACCCGATACACCTCTTCCTCGGTCCTTCCCGCGATGCGTACCTCTTTGGGCGCCTTTTTCCCGGCCCTGGGCTTTTTCCTCGCGCCGCCTCCCGCCCTGAAAACGCCGTATTCGCTCAGCTTCATTCCTTCTTGAATGGCGATCTCGCGGAGCCTGATATTGTGCTCCTTCGAGCCCGTGAAATAGTTGAGAGCCGAGCCATACGAGGCTTCCTCGACGACGCGCAGGTCCGCCTGAATCTTCTCCCTGGTTACGATGCTGCCTTTCGTGGAGCCTTCCGCGAGGATGCGGGCGGCGTCATCGAGGTGCGTGAAGTGCCTGATGACTCGCTCCGGAGCCGAGGAGGTCACGAGAATGTCGATATCGCCGATGGTTTCCCGAAAACGGCGAAGGCTCCCGGCGATCGAGATCCTGTCGACCTCGCCGAGCTGCGCGAGAGCTCCGACGATCCTCTGCGCGAGGGGGAGCGCGACGCCGATCGGCGTACGCGCGCTCGCGCGGCTCAGGAACTCGAGACCCTTGAGAATGTTCTCTTCGGTTTTGGCCTTCATCTTGGGGAGCTTCTGAATTTGGTGGTCGAGGGCTGCCTGCTTGAGCTCCTCGAGGGAGTCGATGGCGAGCTCGGCGTGCAGGCGCACGGCGGTTTTCGGCCCGATGCCGGGAATGCGGAGCATATCGAGCAGCACCCGGGGAGTCTCCTTGCGAAGATCGTTCAGATAATCGATCTCGCCGCTTTCGAGATACTCGGCGATCTTGCCGGCGAGGTCCTTGCCGATGCCGGGAAGCTCATCGAGCCTGTCCTCGTCCGCGACGTCCTCGATTGCGCGCGTGAGTCCCTCTATGTTCTGGGCTGCGCGCCGATAGGCGTTGACGCGAAAAACGTTCTCTCCGCGGAGCTCGAGAATGTCGGCGATTTCGTCGAAGAGCGCCGCTATTTCCCTGTTCTTCATGATGCGGATATTAGCAGAACGAGGATGGCGAGTCCAGGGCGCCGGCTCCGGCAAAAGGCGATTCGGGTCGGGGCTCATCCGCGAAGGGAATCGCAGCTTTACGCGGTTGAGAGCGTTTATTATATTGGATGCGGCTTTTGCATTGGACACGTCTGCAATTGCAGCGCCGGGCCACAGCGGGGGTCAGAGTGCCTTTTTCATCTCTTCCGGGGCGAGTATCATTCAAGATACATCTCGCGGCAGTCATGCTGGCGGCATGCGCGACGGCCCTCCCCGCCCAGGAGCGCGGTGAAGATCTCAAGAGCAAGCTCGACGCGATCGGTCGAACGATCGTTCTGGACGGGAGCAGCGTGACCACCGCGGGGAACCTCCAGATGAACGTGACGAATTTCGGTTTCCTCGGCTCGCTGCCGAGGAGCGCGTACGAGATGGCCGACGTTCCTTCGGCACAGTGGCCCGCCGGGAGCGGCGTCGAGTATCTCTATGCAGCCGGATTGTGGGTGGGCGCGCAGCTTGACGGGATCCCATCCGTTTCGACCGGCTACCCCGAAACCGAGTTCTATCCATCGACGGATTCTATCGATCGTATCTATCGGGCGACGGCCGGGATGGAAGGGGGAAGGACTTATCCCGAGGCTCCGGATGACGACGGGGACGGCCTCGTGAACGAGGACTGGCTCAATGGGCGCGACGACGATGGGGACGGCCTTATCGACGAGGACTTCGAGGAAATCGGAACCCTCATGTACTCGTGTTGGTACGTGGACGACGAGGCGGTCGCGCAGAAGGCGTGGCCCGAGCACACGCCGTTACATGTCAAGGTGCGGCAGGAGACTTACCAGTGGAGCGAGAGCGCCTACAACAACTTTGTCGGCGTGCACTACGAGATTTCAAATCAGGGGACGCGGTTTCTCGAGAGCACCTACATAGGGATATACGCCGATCTCGACGCGGGGCCCAGGAATTTTCCGAACTACTACAGGGATGACCAGATCGGCAGCTGGGCAGGCATCCGGTGCGCGCCGATCAACGGCATCGAAATGCCCGAGAGGATTTCCACCGTCTACATCTACGACGCCGACGGGGACGAAGGAAGAACGCCCGGGTATTTCGGTATCGTCTTCCTCGGCGCCCGAATGAATATCAAGGGAATGCCCAACCCCATTACGATCGATTCGCCGAACGCGATACGCATTTTTGCCGGGCTTCTCCCGTTCGAGGACGGCGGCGAGCCGATCAACGACTATCAGCGATACACAGTCATGTCCGGATATGCGATGCAGGGCCCCACGGTGACACAGAACGATTACAAGATCCTGATTAGCGCGGGACCGTTCTCCGGACCCCTGCCCGGCGCGCCGATTCAGCTCGATATCGCGTTCGTGGCGGGCGAGGGGCTGGACGGCTTTCTCGATAATGCCGCCATTGCCAAACTCGTGTACAGCGGCTTCTGGCACGACAAGGACAAGAATCCCGTAACGGGAGTCTTGGGCCGGGAGACGCTGATCATCGGCGACGAATCCACCGCGGCCGATAGATTGGGCATCGACCCCGATCCCTGCGACGACGTCGACGAGCACGTCAAGCTGCAGAAGGGCGATTCGCTCTGGACGAACGCGGATTGCACCGAGGAGGTCACGCTCTGGGATTATTCGTGCTACAAGGGCAATATGAAGTTCGCGAATTTCAGGACGGGCGTTAACGGGAGAGAGGCGCAGATCAACTGGGTTGCGAGCGCCGTGCCCCCACCGCCTTCCATGCGCGCCGTCGCCGGCGATGGGGAAGTCAGCCTGATCTGGGATAACCTGAGCGAGATTACGCCTGATCCGGCTACGATGCTGATCGACTTCGAGGGTTACCAGGTGTGGAGGGCGGACGACTGGCACCGGCCGCGCGGGACCACGACCGCGAGCGGCCCCAGCAACGAACTGTGGCATCTGATCGACAGCCGCGACCTCGTGAACGGTGTAGATCCCGACGTCGATCTGGAGAAGCCTTGGAGCGCGGGGGGGTTTCTATACGAGCCGCTCCAGCGGATGAAAAACAGGGCCTCGATGCTCAAGGCGTTCGAGGAGATCCTGACGTATGACCCGCTCGGCAAGGTCCCCTGCCCGCCGGGTATAACCGAGGCCGAGTGCGACACATTCGAGGCTATCGCGCGGTGGAATCTCGGCTTCGAGGGGGGGCGACGCTACTACACGTACGTCGATCAGAGCGTCAAGAACGGGCTCCCCTATTTCTATTCCGTCGTCGCTTACGAGCCGCTTTACTCCAATGGGAAGCCGAAGGGGATAGGGCGGGCCGATTCTCCGTACTCGAATTTCATTTACGTGGAGCCGCGATCGGATGCGCAGGAGGCGGAGCGGTTCGACGAGTCCGACATCTACGTCGTTCCGAACCCGGCGACGCGCGAGTCGATGGCGGCGTGGATTCTCGAGCCGAACAACGCGGATCCATCGGGAGAAAAAGTGGAATTCCGAAATCTCCCGAAGTGCGCGAACACGGTACGCATATTCACCGTCGCGGGGGATCTCGTTCAGACGCTCAGGCACAGAGGGGGCTCGGGAAACGGCACGCTCGCGTGGAACCTCGTTTCGCGGAACGGGCAGACCATCACGAGTGGCATATACATCTTCTGCGTCGACCCGGACGACGGGCGGTTCCCGAGGGCCGTCGGCAAATTCGTCGTGATAAGGTGACGATTATGCGAACAGGCATATGCAGGCTGTTTCTTGTTCTCTCCTTCGCCGTCGCTTGTTTCCTCGGATGCGAGGAGAACGCGTTCATCGGCGAGGGCGCGTCCAACAAGGCGCCGTCGATTCGTCTCACCGGCGGGCCGCTCGAAGGAGACACGACCAGCTACAGGATAGAGTTCAGCTGGATCGGGAGCGACGTCGACGGAAGGATCGATTGCTACGAGTATGTGTTATGCGACGGGGACCTGACCGGCTTCGACCCGGCCGATACGACGGGGCTCGATAAATGGAGGAGCACGGTGCGCACGGACAGCACTTTTGCGTTCTCGGCGGACCAGGAAGAGGACGAAGCGGTGCGCGTGGGGGAGAACAAATACACCGTGTTCTACAAGAGGGTGCATACGTTCTTCGTCAGGGCCGTCGACGACAGGGGCGGCCGGTCGGAGGCGGCCTACAGATCATTCACGGCCCGGACCCTGGCCCCCTACGCGGTCATCGATTATCCGAAGAATCCGTTCCCCGGGCATGAGCAGTCGCTCCCCACGCTTTTCAAGCTGCACTGGACCGGGGAGGATCCGATCGACGAAACCTGGAACATTCAGGAGCCCGAATCCACCCGCCACCTGCTCTTGAGGGTGAAGACCGGGATCCTGGACAGCCTCAACAAGAATCCGGAGAGCTTCGAAAAATACTGGACGCCGTGGATGGCGTACGACGCGCCGGGGGACTCCGGGACGACGACGGTAATCGGCGACGATGAGCTCATCACCATGCAGGGCCGCTACATGTTCGCGGTGCAGGCCAAGGACGATGCGGGCGCGGTCACCTCGGTTTTCAACGCGGCGGAGAACGTGAGGCTGTTCGTAGGATACAAGTCTCCGGGTCCGATGCTTCAGGTAACGGAGTCTCACTTGGGCGTGTGGATGGTTCTCGGCGCCAACAACAGCCCGGTGGCGTACCGCGTTCCAGCGGGATTCCCCCTCGAGTTCAGCTGGTCGGCGAACGCAAGCAGCTATGGCGGCGAGGTAAGCTCGTATCAATATGGCTGGGACATAGTCGATCTCTCCGACCCGAATGAGTGGGACGTAGAGGCCTCGCCTTACGTCAAGTCGGCGCCGTCGATCGTGTTTCAATCGGGAGTCCACACGCTCTACATCAAGGCCGAGGACAACTTGGGCTCCACGACGCTCTTCTCGTTCGAGGCGTCGGTGTTCACTCTGACCATGCGGAAGAATCTCCTCTGGGTCGACGATTTCTATTCAACCGATTATGTGCAGGACGACTATGCGTTTCCGACCAAGTCGGAACACATGGAGTTCTGGTTGGGTATCTGCTCCAGGGCGAAGAACTTCGACGCGACGGCGGACGTCTATGTGACGGCGAGCCAAAGCTTCCAAATACCCGATATCGAGCTTCTGTGGAACTACAAGAACATCATCTGGAGCTATACCAGCAGCGACAACGTCATGGCATGGGACAACATGATCCGTTTCACCCCAGAGAGCCTTATCGGGCAGTCGACGACCAGGCATTTCGATTATCTGTCGTACTACATGGCGTCGGGTGGGCACGTCTGGACGGAAGGGAAAGGGGACGAGCGCGGCGGGCTAGGGGCGGTGCTGCTCCCGGCCTACAGGTCATTTCCTGTAAATCTGCGCTGTGAGTCGGCCGGAATCAGAACGGGATGTAACGGCGACACGAGCGGGGTCAACGGCATCGCCTACAAGGCGTACTGCGTGACCGTGCTCGACAAGGTCAAGGATCCGGTTCGAAAAGGGGACAACCGCTTGCCCGCGCGGAACATCGACTACGACGCCATGGCCGCCGGCTTCAAGGATACGACCGATGCGATCACGACGGCCCACCCGGGCTTGCCCGCCGATCTCACGCTCTGGAGCAAGGTGACTGCCGACAAGATGTTCTTCGATCCGAAGGTGCGCGGGTTCTGGTACGTGGAGATATACGATCCGAAATACTGGATGAAGATCACGGGCGCCGCGTCGCAGTCGTGTCTTCATCCGATGTACCGGATGAGGGCCCGTAACGCCATCTACTCTCCGATCAACGGCGCCGTCATCGCGTTCTGGACCACGAAATACGCGGACGTTCAGCCGGATATCGAGGGCGCCGTTGCCGCGCCCTGCGTGCACTTCGGGATTCCGCTCTGGTTCTTCAATCGCACCCAGGCCAACGCCATCGCCGACGTGATTTTCAAGGAGTGGCACATCAGCGCCATGTAGCCGGGAATCCGCGCCGCCCCGCTTGCCCGGCGGCGCCCGCGACGGGTACGGTTACCGCCCGGCGGCGTCAGGTCCGAACGAGGCGGGGTCCTGCCGGTAGAATCTCTCGAGCTGCGCGTAGAGCTCCGGATGAGAGGCCTTGAGCCTGGCGGGCATCTCGAAGAATGTCTCGGTCGCCACGGCGAAGAACTCGGCCGGGCTCTCGGCGCCGTACTCATCGAGGACGGTCGGTCGGTGGCGCTCGACGCTTTCGACGAGCGCGTCGTACTCGGCGCCGAGGACGCGCGACCAATCCGCGTAATCGGATCGTTTCGCCAGCGCCGGGGCGCCGTCCGCGATCCCGGATTCGTCGTCGAGCTGGTGCGCGAACTCGTGGAACACGACGTTGTAGCCGTCGGCGGCATCCGCCATGCTCTCCACGACGTCGTCCCACGAAAGGATCAGAGCTCCCGTGTCCCACGACTCACCTTCGAGTTCCTCGAAATCCTCGATCACGACCCCTCCGGGCGCGCGTTCCTTGCGAGGGGCGACGAAAGTGCGCGGATAGACGAGGATCGATTGCAGGAGGGGATAGAGATCGGTTTTTCGGTGAAGCAGGAGAATGCACGCCTGCGCGGCGATCGCGAGCCGGATCTCGTCCGTGATCTGGAGGCCGTCGCAGCCCTCGAAGTGCTTCTCGGCGAGGAACGCCTGCACGAGCCCCTCGAGCTCCCGCCGGTCCGCGGTAGGCAGGAGGCGATAGTAGGGAACGTCGCGCTCGAGGATCGCGATCCAGTCGGCACGCAGCGGCGTCTCGATGAGCCTCCTGCGGCGCTTCTTTTTCGTTTCGAACACGCCCGCCTCCGTCGATCGCGCCACTTTTGGGCGAGCGGCCGCCGCCCGGCGCCGGCGCGACCAGCGGAATTCTACCCCGTGCCGGCGCCGTTTTCAAGCAAAGGACCGTGAACGGGTGAGGTCCCGGAACGGGCCGAGGGGAGGGAACATTGCAATGAAACGGCGTATAAGCTATGTTACAATCGTGCGCGCGGCGCGGGACGCGCGCGAATAACGGCATTCATAACGAAGCGCAAGAGAGGGAGCGGCGATGGTCGATCGAAAGGACGAGGAGATTCTCGCGAGGTTCGGCGCGGCGTACGGCAGGCTCAGGGGAGAAATCGCCAGGGTCATCGTCGGGCAGGACAAGGTCGTCGAGGAGCTGCTCACGGCGCTTTTCACCGGGGGGCACTGCCTCCTCGTCGGCGTGCCCGGCCTGGCGAAGACGCTGCTCGTGTCGACCGTCGCGCGCTGTCTCAACCTCGGGTTCTCGCGGATTCAGTTCACCCCCGATCTCATGCCGAGCGACATCACGGGCACAGAGGTGCTCGAAGAGGATCCGGTGACGCACCGCCGCGTGTTCAGGTTCATAGAAGGCCCCGTATTTTCGAACGTCGTTCTTGCGGACGAGATAAACCGCACTCCGCCGAAAACGCAATCGGCGCTCCTGCAGGCGATGCAGGAGTATCAGGTGACCGCCGGCGGAAATACGTACCGCCTCGAGAAGCCGTTTTTCGTCCTGGCCACGCAGAACCCGATCGAGCTCGAGGGCACGTACCCGCTGCCCGAAGCGCAGCTCGACCGGTTCATGTTCAACATCAAGGTCGACTACCCGACGGAAGCGGAGGAGTTCAAGATCATCGACACGACGACGTCGCGCGAGCTCGAAACGCCCGCGCAGGTTCTAACGGGCGCGGAGATAATCGAGATCCAATCGCTCGTGAGAAGCGTTCCGGTTTCGGAGAACGTCCTTGCCTACGCCGTGCGCCTTATCAGGGCGAGCAGGGACGGGAATCTGCCGCAGATCGGGCAATACGTCTCGTGGGGAGCGGGGCCGCGAGCAGGGCAGTATCTCATTCTCGCCGCCAAGGCGCGCGCAATAATGTCGGGGCGCACGACGCCCGGCATCGACGACGTTCGCGCAGCCGCCCCACCGGTGTTGCGCCACAGGCTGGTCACTAACTTCCACGCGGAGGCGGACGGCGTGACTACGGACGATCTCGTGAGCCGCCTCCTCGACGCCGTTGCGTCGTGAAAATCTGAAATGTCGCCCAGGGAAACGAAGCTCACAGAGTTCCTGAAGCCCGAAGTTGTGAGCCGCCTCGCCAACATGGACCTCCGCGCGCGGCTCATCGTCGAGGGCTTCATCGCGGGCCTGCACCGGAGCCCATACCACGGCTTCTCGGTGGAGTTCGCCGAGTACCGGCAGTACAACGCCGGGGAATCGGCGAGGAACGTCGACTGGAAGATCTACGGGAAAACCGACCGCTGCTACGTCAAGGTATTCGAGGACGAGACCAATCTGCGCGCGACGCTGCTCATCGACCGGAGCGCCTCCATGGATTTCACGGGCGGCTCCGCGGTGACGAAGCTCCGCTACGCCACGCTTCTGGCCGCCGCGCTGAGCTACCTGATGCTGATGCAGCGCGACGCCGTGGGGCTCGCCGTCTTCGACGACAAGATCAACGCGCTCGTGCCTCATCGGTCGATGCGGCGGCACCTGCTCCATCTCCTCAAGACGCTCGAGGAGATCGAGCCCGGCGCGAAGACGGAGATCGCGCCGCCTCTTCGCGAGATGGCCGAGCGCATCAAGCGGCGGGGGCTCATCGTGCTGTTTTCCGACCTTATCGACGATCCCGCGGAGGTGATCGCGGGGCTCAAGGCGTTCAGGCATCGCGGGCATGAGATCGTCGTGTTTCACATTCTCGACGCGATGGAGCTGAGGCTCGATTACGGAGGAGAGGTTCAGTTCGTGGACAGGGAAACTGGGGAGAAGCTACGTACGCAGCCGTGGTTCCTCAGGAAGGAGTACCGCCAGAGCGTGGGCGAATGGATTTCGCGGCTCGAACGCGAGTGCAAGGAGGACGCGATAGATTACAACCTGGTGACCACGGAAACCCCGTTCGACCAGGCGCTCGTCGCGTATCTCAACAAGAGACGGAGGTTGAGGTGACCTGGGGGGGTGCCTCCTCGCCCGCGGTGGGGCGTGGGGTTGGCCCGGGACGACGTCGATGAATTTTCTGAACCCACTATATCTCTTCGCGCTGGCCGCGGTGGCGGTTCCTATTCTCATTCATATCTTCAGCCGCAGGCGCGTCCCCGAGGTGCCCTTCAGCACAATCCGTTTCCTGCGCCGTTCCGACCGGCGAAGCATGGTGCGCATCAACGTGCGGAGGCTGCTCCTCCTCTTCCTGAGGATTCTCGCCGTTGCCTGCGTCGCAATGGCGTTCGCGCGGCCGGTCGTGCGTGGCTCTCTCGCCTCGCTATTCCCGGCGGGCGGCTCACGCGCGGCGTGCATTCTCCTGGACCGGAGCTACAGCATGGGGGTCGAGGGCGACGGGGGCGCCGCGTTCGACCGGGGCC
Organism: Candidatus Krumholzibacteriia bacterium; assembly: GCA_028706585.1. Lineage (GTDB taxonomy): Bacteria > Krumholzibacteriota > Krumholzibacteriia > Krumholzibacteriales > Krumholzibacteriaceae > SSS58A. The sequence continues at coordinate 16,744 of JAQTVX010000007.1, forward strand.
TCGCGCGTCTCACCTCGATTCTCGACAATCTCGACCGGGGCGACGCGGTCTCGATAGTCCTTTTCGACACGGCGACGGACGTTCTCTACGACGGCGAGCTCGACAAGGAGGCCGCGCTCGGTGCGCTGAAGGGGCTGCGTCCCTCGTATGGCGGCACGGATCTGCGGAGCGCCGCGGCGTTCGGCGAGCGCAGGCTCGAAGGGAGCGGGCGCGACGCGAGGGAGCTCTACATCATATCGGATTTTCAGAAATCGGCGCTCGTGGGGAGGGCGGCCGGCGCGAGTGCTCCCGCCGGGGCTCCGGCGGGCAGGAGCAAGGCCGGAACGGGGCTCCCCGTTCGCGCGTTCCTTCTCCCGGTGCAGACGGAGCGGGCGGCGAATGTCGCGATCGAAGAGGTTCTCGCGCCGCGGGTTCTCTTGCACAAGGGAGAAACGGCGGAGCTCACGATCGTAATCAGGAACACGTCGAAGGAGCTCGCCGCGAAATTCCCGCTGGAGGTTTCGATCGGCGGCCGCCGCGTCATGGAGAAGGAGACGGAGATACTTCCGGATAATTACCTGAAGGAGACGGCGGTCTTTCCCGCGGAGCGAGCCGGCTGGATCGAAGGAATCGTGAGAAAGCGCCCGGATCGGCTCGCGGCCGACGACACGAGATATTTCACCGTGAACGTGCGGGAGAAGGTGCGTGTGCTTCTCATCGCGGACGAAGGCGGTCCATACCTCGAGGAGGCGCTGAGCCCCGGCGGAGGCGAGGGGGACATTGTCGTCGCGAAGCAGGAGTGGCGCTCGTTCACGGCGGCCGACCTGAGGGGTGCGGATGTCGTCGTTCTCGGGCCGGGCAGGGGGCCCGCTCCGGGCGACGTCGAGATCCTCGACGGCTTCGTCTCTGGGGGGGGAAAGGCGGTCGTGCTGCTCTCGAGCGAGCTCAAACCCGCCGCCGAGCGGCTCAGCGGCCATCCGCTCCGTTTCGAGCTCGCCGACATGCCGCAGGGATTCTTCACGCTCGCGAGACCGTCGTCGACCCCCGCCTTCCTCGCGCCCTTCGACGAAGAGGATATCGCGGCGTTCGCGCGCGTGAGATTCGCCAGAGCCGTGCTCGTGAGCGGCGTTCCCCCCGCCGAGGTGGCTCTCGGGTTCTCGACCGGCAATCCCTTCGTTTGGGCGGAGAGGCGCGGCGAAGGCTCGGTTGTCTTCGCGTCCATCGATCCGAGGCCGGAGGCGGGAGAGCTCGTGCTCTCCCCGTATTTCCTTCCGCTCATGCAGCAGCTCGTCCTCGCGGCAGGGGCCGGGCCCGTCTCGGCTGGGGGCGCCTTCGTCGGCGAGAGCATCCCCTGGAGGGGCGCGGCCGGAGCTGAAATCTCATGCGAGCTGCCCGGCGGCGAGAGGATCAGGCCGGAGCGAACCGACGCCGGCATCATAGTGCCCGGCGCCGCGGAGCCCGGCTTCGTCACGATCCTCGCCGGCGCCGAGGCGGCGGCGAAATTCGCGGTGAACCCCGACTGCAGAAGAGAATCGGACCTCGAGTACCTTTCGGCGCGCTCGGCGGCCGACTCCCTCGGCCTCGCGAACCGCCTCGTCGTCGAAGAGGGCCGGGATATCGTTCCGGCGATCCATGCCGCCCGGGAAGGCAGGGAGATCACCGTGCCGCTCCTGCTGGCGGCCATGGTCCTGTTAGCCGCGGAGCTCGCCGTCGCGCAGCGGGAAAAAGGGGAGGCGGCGTAATATGTGGGACGACCTGAAGAGAAGGGTAGAAAGCCTGGGCGAGTACCGGGAGCTCGTGCGCAGGCTCGAGCCCGATAACGCCCACGCGGCCGTCGCCGGACTCTACGGCAGCGCCCGCTCCCTGATCATAGCCATGACGTCCGCGCGCCGGGCTTTCCCCTATCTCGTGATAGCCCCCGATCCCGTGAGGGCGCGCGACGTCGAGGAGGATCTCAGGATATTTGGAATGGACGGGGTCTTTCCGTATCCAGAGGACGAGATGCTCCCCTACGATTACCACGATCCCGACCGGAACCTCACCGGTCTGCAGATGCGCTCGCTCGAGGCGCTCGATGAGGGCAGGTGCCGCACGCTCGTCTGCACGCCGCGGTCCGTGCTCAAGAAGGTGTTCCCGCGCGCGCTGTTCCGCGGTCTTCTCGTCGACGTGCGCGCGGGCTCGGAGCGCGATCTCCAAGAGCTCGTCGAGAGGCTCGTGCGTCTCGGTTACGAGAGACACGAGACCGTCGAAGCGAAGGGGCAGATCGCGGTGCGCGGCGGGATACTGGACATCTTCGGCGTATCGGAGGATGTCCCCGTCCGCATGGAGTTCGACGGC
>JAQTVX010000207.1 GCA_028706585.1 Candidatus Krumholzibacteriia bacterium
CCCCTCCCTGCCCCGCACCGCCGACTGTATCTCCCCGCCGAGGCGCGCGCGCGCGGGCGAGCCTTCGGCGTCCGGGAACATCTCGAGAGAAGCACAGTCCAGCTTCCTGTAGGCGGCGCCCGCGAGGGCTTCGAGCTCCGCGCGGCCGCCGGCGCATAAGAAAACGATCCGCGTGCCCGGCGCCGGCAGAAGCCTGAGGGTCGCCTTGGCGATCATCCCGCAGAGCCCGCCGCCGCCCATGAGTATTCCCGCCACGTCGTAGCCTGTGACGTCCTTCACCGATCGCGAGCCGTGCCTCACCACTTCGCCCTTGGGCGTGACGAGCTCGAGCGAGAGAACGTACTCGCGCAGGCGCCCGTAGCGCCCCTCCGTGCGGAACATCGCGCCGTCCATGACGATCTCGGCGATGGTCGCATCGCGCGTCCAGACATCGCTCTCGTGAGGAAAAAAGAGCCCCGCCCTGCGCACCTCGTGGGCAAAGTCGCCGAACTTCACGCCACCGCCCGTGACCGCGAGAAAATCGCTCCGCGATATCTCGTGAATCCCGCCCATGGAGGCATGGCTCAGGAGCGCAAGCACATCGCCGAGCGCGGCAGCCGATTCGATCTCGCCCAACGACGAGCTCGCCCCGGCAGTCTCGACTCCAGCTGCCGGCCTGAACGGGCTTTCGACTATGCCGGCGCGAACCGTTCGCCCCGCCCCGGCCAGACGGCTCAGGGCGCCGAAGATCCCGGCGGCCTCTCCCGCGTTACGAGGCGCGAACGTGAGAACCTTTTGAGGCATGGCGCTCCTCCGCTGGGCCCGCGGCCCCGGAAACCGCGCGGACCGCGGCCCCGAGAACCCGTCGGCCCGCGGCCCTAGAACCCCACGTATCGCAGTATCAACATTATGCTCGCCACACTCGCCAGCGTCGAGGCGAGGATGCCCACCGCGACGAGGCGCGGGCGGCAGTTGTATTCGGTCGAAAAGACGATGGCATTGACCGCCGTCGGCATCGCTGACTGCATGACGAGAACCTGGTTCATATTGGCGCTGAAGTGGAAGAACTGGATAACGGCGTACGATATCACGAAGCCTCCGAGAATGCGGATCGCCGCGGAGGCGAGGCCGCCGCTGATGTCGCGCCTGAGCTCGAGCTCGGCCGGATAGGACGTCTCGCATGTCCCGGCGCCCACCGCGGCTCCGCGCTCCTCGCCCACGCTGAAATCCCGTGCGCGGCCGGCGGCCAGCGTTGCTCTCCACGCGGCGGATTCAAAAACGATGCGCTCGAGCTGCATGCCCAGCAGCAGGAGCCCCACCGGAATCGCCGCCTCGCCGAGAAGATCGATCATCTTCATGAGGGGCTCGCTCGGGAGCGCATCGAAATGCACGAGCAGCCGCGCCGCCACGATAGCCCATATCAGAGGCACCTTGAAGATGCTCGCGAACGCCTCTCCCGCGCTTTTCCGTCCCGCGCTCGCGAGGAAGATCCCCAGCGTCGACTGCGTGATGGACGAGGCCACCATGTATATCGTCGCGTATACGAGCCCCCATTGTCCGAATGCGAGCATGCACACGGGGATGCCGTAGAAGCCCGTGTTCATGAAGATCGATGCGACCGCGATCGCCTGCCGCTCCGCCCGGTCGCGCTTCGCCGCGAAGCCCAGACCGAGGGCGATGCCGAGGAGCACCGCCTCGAGAATGACGATGAACAGCAGCACTTGGAGAATGAGACCCGTCTCCGCCTCTGCCTTGGCGAGCGACATGAACACGAGCGCGGGCGACAGAACGTAGAGTTGGGCGCGCGCGAATGCGCCGAGGTCGACCCTTCCGTATTTTCTCAGGAGAAAGCCCAAGAATACAATGAAGAAAACGGGGAGAATTACATTCGTGAGAACCAAGATTGCACTATACCGGCGCCAGGAAGAACGCTACTTGCTCTTCTTGGGTTTTTCCGCGGCCTTCGGTTTTGCCTTCTTCTCGCCCTCGGTCTTGTGCGCCTTCGCTTTTTTCGCGGGGGCAGCCGCGGCCTTGGGCGCCTTGGGTTTCGCCGCCTCTTTCGCCTCTGCAGCCGCCTCAACCGGCGCAGCCGCGGCCTCGCTCGCCGCTTCGGCCGACGCCGTCTTCTCGACCGCCTCGGCCGGTTTCGCGGCCTTTTCCTTCACGGCGGGCCCAGCCTGCGCCTCGGCCTTGTGGTAGGTCTTGCGCGACTCCGTCTTCTTGCGGCCTTCCTCGTCCTTCTTGAGAAGCTCGAGGATCGCCTTCGATCCGCCATCCCCGACCCTGACCGAGCCGAGGCGCATGATCCGCGTGTAGCCGCCCGGTCGATCCGCGAAGCGGGGGCCGATCTCGTCGAAGAGCTTCCTCAGCACCTCGCTGTCCTGCACGATGCGGGCGACGTGCCGGCGCGCGGCGAGCTTCTTCTCCGCGGCGCCCGCGGCCGCCGCCGCGTTGCCGCGGCGCGCGAATGTGATCAAACGTTCGGCGAGGCGCCTCGCCTCTTTTGCCTTCGGAAGAGTCGTTTCGATCCGCTCGCTCCTGAAGAGCGAGGTGACCATGTTGGCGAGCATTGCCCTTCTATGTGTAGCGGTGATTCCGAGTTTCCGCCCGTCGCGTCTGTGCCGCATTATTCCTTCTCCTCTTTTTCCTTTTTCTCGGCCTTCTCAGGCCTTTTCTCGAGCTTCTTTTCCCCGCGAAGGATCGCATCGATGTCCATGCCGAGCGAAAGTCCCATCCCGTCCATGATGTCGACGATCTCCTTGAGGCTCTTCCGGCCGAAGTTGCGATACTTGAGCATGTCCCCCTCGGTCTTGCGAACGAGCTCGCCGAGGGTGCGGAGGTTCGCCGCCTTGAGGCAGTTCGACGAGCGAACCGAGAGCTCGAGCTCTTCGACGCTCCTCCCCAGGAGCTCCTTCAACCGTTCGATCTCCTGGTCGACTTCCTCCATGACCTCCTCCGCCGGCTCTTCCTCGAACCGGATGAAGAGAAGCATGTGATCCTTGACGATCTTCGCCGCGTATCCGAGAGCGTCCTCCGGCGTGACGCTCCCGTTCGTCGTGACCTCGAGCGTGAGCGAATCGTAATCCGTGCGCTGTCCCACGCGGGTGTTCTTCACGATGTAGTTCACGTGCGTCACCGGGCTGAAGTTCGAATCCATCGGGATGAGACCGATCTCGAATTCCTCCAGATTGTGCATTTCGGACGGGACGTAGCCGCGCCCGTGCCCGACGAGAATGTCCATCTTGAGGCGCGTCTTCTCGGTGCACGTCGCGAGCAGGAGATCCTTGTTCAGGATCTCGACGTCGGGATCCTCGGTGATATCCGCCGCCGTGACCTCGCCCTTCTTCGTCACGTCGACGTGGATGAATTTCGGCTCGTCGCTGTTCATCTTCAGGATGAGCTGCTTGAGATTGAGGACGACGTCCGTGACGTCTTCCTTCACGCCCTTGATCGTGCTGAACTCGTGGAGGACGCCGTCTATCTTGACCGCCGTCACCGAAGCGCCCTGGATCGACGAGAGAAGCGTGCGGCGAAGGGCATTACCGATCGTATTGCCGAACCCGCGCTCGAGCGGTTCGATCTTGAAGCGTCCGAACGTTGGAGTCTGGGCGGATTCGTCCGCGACGATCTCTTTCGGCATCAAAAGGTTACGCCATTTCATCTAGTACATCCTCCTTGCACGGCCCGCGCACAATAGAGTCCAATCAACCTACTTGGAGTAGAGCTCCACGATGATGTTTTCCTCAATCGGCACCGGGATCATCTCGCGCGTCGGCTCTTCGAGATACGTGCCTTCGCGCTTGTTGACGTCGACCGAGATGTAAGGAACGGTTCCCCGGCTTCCGTATTTCTTCAGGCTCTCCTCGATGACGAGAAGATCCTTGCTCTTCTCCCGCAACGTGACCCGATCTCCCGGCTTGAGCTGGAAAGACGGCCGGTCGACGGTCTTGCCGTTGACCTCGAAATGCTTGTGCAGCACGAGCTGCCGCGCCATTTCGCGCGACGGGGTGAATCCCATCCGGAACACCATGTTGTCGAGCCTCTGCTCGAGCAGCTTGAGCAGGTTCGCGCCCGTGACGCCCTTCATCTTCACCGCACGGTAATAGTAGTTGCGGAACTGCGCCTCGAGCAGCAGATACATGCGGCGGAGCTTCTGCTTTTCGCGAAGCTGCACGCGGTAGCTGCTGCGCCTGCTGTACCTCGTTCGTCCATGCTCGCCGGGCGGATAGTTCCGCTTCTCGATCTCGCATTTCTCGGAATAGCAGCGGTCGCCCTTGAGAAACAGCTTCACGCCGTCCCTCCGGCACAGCTTGCATTTGGCACCCAAGTATCTCGCCATGTAATCGTTCCCTCCTTAGAACGGGGCTCGCTAGATTCTTCTGCGCTTCTTGGAGCGGCAGCCGTTATGCGGGACCGGCGTGCAATCCTTGATCGCCGAGACTTCGAGACCGGTCGCGCGGAGCGACCTGATCGCGGC